>NZ_JARGEF010000158.1:0-19543 GCF_033794725.1 Streptomyces sp. ID05-39B
GGCGAGGCCGCCGCCCCCGCCCCGCTGCTCGCCGCCCGCCTCAGTGCCTCCGCCCGTGCCGCCCTGCGCTTCGCCGTCGCCCTCGACGGCGAGGTCCCGCACCAGGCCCATCTGCCCGCCCTGGTCGGCGACACCCACGCCGACGCCGCCCTCGGCGAACTGGCCGCCTGCGGTCTCGTCTCCCCGGTCGGCGGCCGCTACCGCCTCGCCGCCGGCGTCCAGGCCCAGTTGGAGACCGCCGGATACGCCGACGACGCCGCCACCCGCGCCCGTACGGCCGCCCAGCACTACGCCTGGTGGGCCGGACACCCCTCCGTCACCCCCGAGCGGGTGTGCGCGGAGGCCGACGCCGTCCTCGCCGCCCTCGCCGTGACCGTCCCGGAGACCGAGCGGCCCACCGCCGAAGGTGAGCAGGCCACCTCGGTCGAGCTGGCCCGCACCGCGGCGCCCGCCTTCGCCGCCGGACTCCGCTGGAGCGCCTGGGAACAGGCCCTGCACGAGGGCGCCGAAGCGGCCCGCCTCGCCGGAGAGTCCGCCGACCGGGCCTACTTCCACCACGAACTGGGCGTCCTCGCCCTCTGCACCGGACAGCTCGACCGGGCCCGCTCCGAGCTGGAGGCCTCCATCGGCCTGCGCGGCTCCCTCGCCGACAAGCGGGGCACCACGGCCGGCCGGCGCGCCCTCGCCCTCGTCGCCGACCGCTCGGGCGACGTACCCGGTCTGGCCTTCACCACGACGGCCGCCGAGGAGACGCCCGAGGCCCGCCACGAGGAGCCGCTGTCCCCGCCCCGCGGCATCATGGCGGCGCTCCCGTCGGCGCCGCCCACCGGGCCCACGCTCGTCACCGGCCGGCCCGCCGCCACACCCCCGGCCCACCGCGGCCGGGGCGGCCTGCGCGGCCTGGCCCGGCGCAACCTCGTCGCGGCCGGCGCGGGCGCCCTGCTCGTCGCCGTCCTCGGCACCGTCGTGACCCTCGGTGCCACCTCCGGCGCCGACCCGAACGCCCCCTCCGACACCGTGGGCGTCAACCCCACGCTCGACACGGGTGCGGGCGACGACGCCGGCGGCGAGACCCCCGGCGACGACACCGGGGCGGGGGACACGGGGGATGCGACCAGCAGCCCCAGCGATCCGGGGCCGGAGGTGACGTCGGGCGCCCCGTCGCCGACACCGACGGAGTCGGCGGAGCCGTCGCCGGATGCGAGCAGCTCGCACGGGACCGGAAATGGCTCCACCTCGCCCACGCCGACCGGCTCCCCGTCCACCAGCCACACCTCCGGCCCCTCCACGACACCGTCGGATTCCGGCTCCGCGTCGCCGAGCGACAGCGCCTCGCCGTCCGGGAGCGCGAGCGCCTCGGACCCGGCCGACCCCCCGAGCCAGGACACCTCCAGCTCGGCGAGCGACTCCATCTCCTCCGCTCCTGAGAGCGCGGCCTCCCCGAGCGGTTCCGGATCTTCGGACGCGGACTCGCTGATGTGACCCTGGACGAACGAAAGGGGCGGGTCCCCCGAAGGACCCGCCCCGTACTCGTCCTTCCGCCTCAGAACAGCCGCAGCTTGTCGTCCTCGATGCCGCGCATGGCGTTGTAGTCGAGGACCTGGCAGCCGATGCCACGGTCGGTGGCCAGGACGCGGGCCTGCGGCTTGATCTCCTGGGCGGCGAAGACCCCCCGCACCGGCGCCAGATGGGGATCGCGGTTCAACAGCTCCAGGTAGCGCGTGAGTTGCTCGACACCGTCGATCTCGCCGCGCCGCTTGATCTCGACCGCGACGGTCTGGCCCTCGGCGTCGCGGCAGAGGATGTCGACCGGTCCGATGGCCGTCATGTACTCGCGGCGGATCAGCGTGTAGCCGTCGCCCAGGATCTCGATGCGGTCCGCGAGGAGTTCCTGCAGGTGTGCTTCCACGCCGTCCTTGATCAGGCCGGGGTCGACGCCGAGTTCGTGCGACGAGTCGTGGAGGATCTCCTCCATCGTGATGATCAGCTTCTCGCCCGCCTTGTTGACGACGGTCCAGACGCCGGCCTCGGCGTCCGTGCCCTCCTTCAGCGTGCAGGGCGGCGACATCCAGTTGAGGGGCTTGTAGGCCCGGTCGTCCGCGTGGATCGAGACGCTGCCGTCCGCCTTCACCAGGATCAGACGGGGGGCGGAGGGGAGGTGGGCGGTGAGCCGGCCCGCGTAGTCCACGGAACACCGGGCGATGACGAGACGCATGGTCGGCAACGCTACTCGACGCCCCGGGTGCCACGCGATTCGCCCACCTGTCCCCCCTCACCACCCTTCCCAAGGGTCCGAGAAGTCGCACCATTTCACCTGGAAAACACGCGTTCGAAAGTGGCCGATACTGCGCCCCATCACGGCTCCCTATGTGCCCATTCTCCTGGTGCGGTCACGGTCCGTTGCCTACCGTAGAGAACGGGAGGTCGCGGTGCGTGTACTCAGCGTGCTCGGTGTCTGTGCATGGCGAACTCCCCCGTCCTGTCCGGCAACCCCTGCGCCTCGGGGGTGCGAGAGGAGTACCCATGTCGCTCGACGTCTCACCGGCCCTACTCGAACAGGCCGAGCGAGGCGAGGTCGACGAAGCAGAATTCGTCGACTGCGTCCGGACCTCCCTGCCTTACGCATGGGAGATGATCAGTTCCCTGGTGGCTCAGCTGAAGGTGGACGGCGGCAGGTTCGCCGACAACCAGACGCCCCCGCCGGACGAGCAGGCACGCGGGCAGTTGCTGCGGGCGCTGGCGAGTGACGCGATACGCGGCGCCCTGCAGCGGCACTTCGGTGTCCGGCTGGCCTTCCAGAACTGCCACCGGGTGGCGGTGTTCCCGTTGGACACATCGGTCGACGAGTCGCTGTCCCGCTTCACGTCGGTCCGCAGCCAGGTGCTCAACCAGTCCCCGGAGTTCCGGGACTGCTGAGGCTCTCGCTTGCCGCTCCTGACGCGTGCCGTCGGCTACGGGAGCGGCAAGTCGCCCGGCAGCGGGGCCGCTCACCGGAGGTGGGGGAGGACCTCCGAGCCCAGTCGCCGTACGTTCTCCTCCGTGGCCGCCAGGTCGCCGGAGCCCTCGACGAGCAGGGCGAAACGCGAGATGCCGGTCCGCTCGCTGGTCGCCGCGAGGCGGTCGGCGCACAACCGCGGAGTGCCCACCGGGTGCAGCCCGCAGAGGAGTTCGGTGTATGCCACCGGGTCCCGCATGCCTCGGGTCCGGCCGTCCACCGTCACATGGGCGTCGAGACCCTGTTTCAGCCAGCCCGGCATCGCCT
The DNA here is from genome assembly GCF_033794725.1 of Streptomyces sp. ID05-39B. Classification (NCBI taxonomy): domain Bacteria; kingdom Bacillati; phylum Actinomycetota; class Actinomycetes; order Kitasatosporales; family Streptomycetaceae; genus Streptomyces; species Streptomyces sp. ID05-39B. The sequence goes on from NZ_JARGEF010000158.1 coordinate 3,263, forward strand.
TCACCAGCGTCTCCACGGCGTCGGTGCGGCGGTCCGCGATCTGGCAGACGCCCGCCGAGACATGGCCGGCGCCCCGGATCTCCTCCGGGGACCGCCCGGCCGCGCGCGCCTGCTGTCGCCACCGGGCGACCATCTCGGCCTTCTCCTCGTCCCCGATGTGCATGCCGAGCAGCATCGGCAGGCCCCGCTCGGCGGCCAGCCGCACACTCGCCGGGGAGGTGCACGCGACGACGACCTCCGGGCCCGCCGCGTCCGTGAGCGCCTCCGAGGGCCGCGGTACGACGGGAACCCGGCGGAACCGGAAACGCTCGCCGTCCGCCTCCACGGACGGTTCGCGCAGCCAGCGCACCAGCAGATCGAGTGATTCCGGGAACCCCGACTCGTACGCCTCCACGCCCGAGCCGAACACCTCCAGGTCGACCCACGGGCCGCCGCGCCCCACGCCCAGCGAGAAGCGTCCGCCGCTCGTCAGATGCAGCAGCGCCGCCTGCTCGCCCAGGGCGACGGGGTGCACGGTGGGCAGCACGCTCACCGCCGTACCCACCCGGATGCGCCGGGTGCGGCCCAGTAGCAGGGCCGCCAGGGTGATCGCGGACGGGCAGGTGCCGTACGGCACGAAGTGGTGCTCGGCCAGCCAGACCGAGTCCAGACCCGACTCCTCGGCGACCTCGGCGGAGCGGACGGCGCGGTGCAGCGCCTCCCCCTGGCCCTGCCCCGGGAACTGGGCCGCCAACACGAAGCTTCCAACACGCATGGGACTTTCCTGCTTCCTTGGCTCCGACACGGAGCTCCCCCACCCGGCATAAACGTCCGACACGTGCCGAGGACACGGCTCGGCGCGGAGATTTGCGGATTGTCTGGAGAATGGGCCGTCCGTGCGGCGCCCTACGGGGACCTGACCGCCACGGGTACCCCTGCCGGCTCCGCGTAGGCTGGTCGGCAACCCTGCACCCTGTATAGCCCCGTGAGGTGTCCCTTGTCCCCGCGTCGCAACCGACCCAAGGGTGACGACTCGTCCGGCCGGAGCGCCGAGGACGACCGCACGAGACGCTACGGCGGCTGGCAGTCCGGCGTCAGCTGGGAGGGCGAGGAGTGGAGCGTGCGGCACGTGGCGGGCGCGAGCGCCGAGGGCAAGACGTACCGCTGTCCCGGCTGCGACCAGTTGATCCCCGGCGGGATGCCGCACGTCGTCGCCTGGCCCGAGCACGCGGGGGTCGACGACCGCCGGCACTGGCACAAGGCGTGCTGGAACGCGCGGGACCGCCGCACCCCGGGGGTGCGGCGGTCCCGTAACGCGCCGAAGTTCTAGGAGTTCCGGAAGGCAGGCCCGGTCCCGGCTCAGACGTCCCGCTTCTCCAGCAGGGCGAAGGCGCCGCCGAGGGCGACGGCCGTGACGCCGAGGGCGATCCACAGCGGGTCCCAGCCGGCCGGACCGGTCTCCGTCAGCGAGGTGGAGTAGAAGACGCTCATCTGGTTGGGGATCGAGTACTCGAACAGGGCCTCGCGCAGGTCCTCCAGCGAGGACGAGAACATGAACAGCGCGATCACCAGCGGTGCCAGGACGAGACCGATCATGATGGTGATGGCGCCCGCCGAGTGGCGGATGATCGAGCCCATCGCCAGCGACAGCAGGCCGAGCAGCGCGATGTAGAGGGACACACCGACGGTGCCCTTCAGCCATTCGCCGGTGGAGGGGTCCCTGGCGTCCGTCAGCAGCGCCACGTCCACCAGCGCGACGAACAGGCACGACACCAGCGTCACCACGAAGGCGACCAGGAAGAACACGACGGCCTTCGCGGCCAGTACGCGGCCCCGGGACGGGCAGGCCACCATCGTGGTCCGGATCATGCCGGTGCCGTACTCCGAGGCGGTCGTCATCACGCCGAGCGTGATGACGCAGATGCTGCCCAGGAGCAGCCCGAAGAAGCCGAACGCCAGGGGGTTCTCGCCGTCCGCGCCGCCCTCCGAGGGGTTCGCGGCGACGACCGCCGCGGTCAGCAGCCCGATGCCGATGACGAGCAGGACGAACACGCCCAGCGTCCACATCGTGGAGCGCACCGAACGGATCTTCGTCCACTCCGAGGCGACGGCATTCCCCAGATGCGTCCGCACGACGGGGATCGGTGAGGTGTAGCCGGGGTACGAGGAGCCGGGCGCCGCCTGCCAGGCGGGCGCGGCCTGCGGGGCCGGGTTCTGGGGCGTGCTCATCGGGCGTCCTCGGTCGTGGTCGGGGCGGAAGCCTGCGGCGCGACGGCGGGCCGCTCCGACGCCTGCGGAGCGGCGGCCGGAGCCGCGGGGGGCTGTGCGGGGGCTGCGGGCGCGACGGGCGCGGCGGGTGCCGCCGGTGCGCCCGGCTGGGCGTACGGGTTGGGCGTGCCCGGCGCGGCGCCGTACGGTCCGCCCGGAGCGGCGGCTGGAGCGGTGCCCGGCATCGCCTGCGGGGGCGCGTAGCCCTGCTGCGGGCCGGGCGGGGCGTACCAGCCGGGCTGGCCCTGGCCGGGCACCGGCATCGCCGGCTGCGCGCCCGGCGGCAGCGGCTGCTGCAGCCCGGCCTTCTGGTCGGTGGTCGACCGGTAGTCGACGGCCCCCTGCGTCATCCGCATGTACGCCTCCTCCAGCGAGGCCTGGTGCGGCGACAGCTCCCACAGCCGGACGTCCGCCTCGTGGGCGATGTCGCTGATGCGGGGGAGCGGCAGGCCGGTGACGCGCAGGGCGCCGTCCTGCTCGGGCAGGACGTGACCGCCCGCCTCGGTGAGCGCTCCGGCGAGCTTCTCGCGCAGCTGCGGCTCGGTGTGCGGGGTGCGCACGCGCGCGAAGTCGGCGGAGTTCGCCGAGATGAAGTCGGTGACGCTCATGTCGGCGAGGAGCTGTCCGCGCCCGATGACGATCAGGTGGTCCGCGGTCACCGCCATCTCGCTCATGAGGTGTGAGGAGACGAACACGGTCCGCCCCTCCGCCGCGAGGGACTTCATCAGGTTGCGCACCCAGAGGATGCCCTCGGGGTCGAGGCCGTTGACCGGCTCGTCGAACAGCAGCACCTGCGGGTCGCCGAGCAGCGCGGCGGCGATGCCGAGCCGCTGGCCCATGCCGAGGGAGAAGCCCTTGGACCGCCTCTTGGCCACGTCCTGGAGACCGACGACGCCGAGCACCTCGTCCACCCGCCGGGCCGGGATGCCCGAGAGCTGGGCGAGGCTCAGCAGATGGTTGCGGGCGTGCCGGCCGCCGTGCACGGCCTTGGCGTCCAGCAGGGCACCCACCTGGCGGGCGGCGTTCGGCAGCTTCCGGTACGGATAGCCGCCGATCGTCACCGAGCCCGCGCTCGGGTTGTCCAGGCCGAGGATCATGCGCATCGTCGTCGACTTGCCCGAGCCGTTGGGCCCGAGGAAGCCGGTGACGGCGCCGGGCCGTACCTGGAAGGAAAGGTTGTACACAGCGGTCTTGTCGCCATAGCGCTTGGTCAGGCCGACTGCCTCGATCATGCTCCGCACCCATCAAAAGGTTCAGGACAGCAGGGCACACGCCCCCGTAAGGGTTAGGAGGATATCGGGGCGCTGACGGTTCCGCTCAAATCAAAGTAAAACCCAGAGGTTCACGCATCGCGTTTTTTCAGCAGCAGGTAGCCGCCCGCGAGGACCGCCACCACCCACGCCGCCATGATCGCGAGCCCGCCCCAGGGGCCGTACGGGGTGTCGTCGTCGAGCGGCGTGACCACCTGCATGATCCTGCTGCCGGCCTGGTCGGGCAGGTACTGGGCGAACTTCTTCGTCGCCCCGACGTTGCCCAGGATGGTCGAGATCAGGAAGAAGAACGGCATCAGGATGCCCAGCGACAGCATCGGCGAGCGCAGCATCACGGCCACGCCCATCGAGAACACCGCGATCAGCGTCATGTAGAGACCGCCGCCGATCACCGCCCGCAGCACCCCGCTGTCGCCGATCGACGCCTTGTGCTCGCCGAGCATGGCCTGCCCGAGGAAGAACGCGACGAAGCTGGTCGCCATGCCCACGACCAGCGCGAGCCCGGCCGCCACCGCGATCTTGCTGAACAGGAAGGTGCCGCGCTGCGGGACCGCCGCCAGCGAGGTGCGGATCATGCCGGTGCTGTACTCGTTGCCCACCACCAGCACCCCGAACACGATCATCGCGAGCTGGCCCAGACCCATCCCGGCGAAGCTGACGAACGTCGGGTCGAAGGAGAGCTGGTCGCCCCGGCTCATGTCGTCGAACTCGCTCTTCGACAGCGCCGAGATCAGCATGCCGAGGGCGATGGTGACCACCACGGCGAGGGACAGCGTCCAGACGGTGGACGCCACGGAACGGATCTTCGTCCACTCCGAACGGATGACCTGGGTCGCCGCCATCTCAGTCCTTCCTCCATCCGTCGCCCCACGGCTCCGGCTGCTCCAGGGGGGCGTCGCTGTGCGCGTGGTACTCGACCGACTCGGCGGTCAGCTGCATGAACGCCTCCTCCAGGGAGGCCCGCTGGGGGCTCAGCTCGTGCAGCACGATCTGGTGCTGCGCGGCCAGCTCGCCGATCCGCTCCGACTTGCTGCCGTCCACCTCCAGCACCTCGCCGGCCTCCACGGCGGTGATCCCGGCCTCGTGCAGCACATCGAGCAGCCGCTCCCGCTGCGGGGTGCGGATACGGACGAACGCCCGTGAGTTCTGCGCGATGAAATCGGCCATCGAGGTGTCCGCGAGCAGCCGGCCCTGGCCGATGACGACGAGGTGGTCGGCGGTCAGCGCCATCTCGCTCATGAGGTGCGAGGACACGAACACCGTCCGGCCCTGCGCGGCCAGCGACTTCATCAGGTTGCGGATCCAGTGGATGCCCTCGGGGTCGAGACCGTTGACCGGCTCGTCGAACATCAGGATCCGCGGATCACCGAGAAGGGCGCCCGCGATGCCCAGCCGCTGCCCCATGCCGAGCGAGAACCCCTTGGCCTTCTTCCGCGCCACCGACGTCAGTCCGACCATCTCCAGCACCTCGTGCACCCGGGCGGCCGGGATGCCGTTGCTCTGCGCCAGACACAGCAGGTGGTTGAAGGCGCTGCGCCCGCCGTGCATGGCCTTGGCGTCCAGCAGGGCGCCGATGTAGGTGAGCGGGTCCTTGAGCCGGTCGTAGTGCTGACCGTCGATCCGGACGTCCCCGGCGGTCGGCCGGTCCAGGCCCAGCATCATCCGCATGGTGGTGGACTTCCCTGCGCCGTTCGGACCGAGAAAGCCCGTGACGATGCCGGGTCTGACCGTGAAGGTCAGATTGTTGACCGCCACCTTCTCGCCGTACCGCTTCGTCAGGCCCTCGAGCTCGATCATGCGGCCACGCTAGGGCCGGTGCGCGGCCGGTGCCAACCCCGGCGGGCGAACGGCGGCCGAAACCCGTATGACAGGGAGCGGCCCACCCGAAAGGGGCGGCAGGACCGAAGTCCCACCGCCCCTCACCTCGATCGGATGACTACCGGGTCTGCTGCGCCGGCACACCGCGGGAGATCGGCTCGTCCTCGGCCGGGGAGCCGGCCGCGGCGACCGCGGCGCCCGTGAGGGTGGCGAGCATCTCGCGCACGTTCGTCAGCTGGGCGTTGATCGAGTCGCGGCGGTTGGTGAGAGCCGCCAGCTCGCGCTCCGATTCCGAACGGATGCGGTCCGCCTTGGCATTGGCGTCGGCCACGATGTCCTCGGCCTGGCGCTGAGCCGTCTCGACGGTCTGACGGGCCCGGCGCTCGGCGTCCGTGCGCAGCTTCTCCGCCTCCAGACGCAGCTGCTCCGCGCGGTGCTCGATCTCCGCGAGACGCTTCTCCGCCTTCTGCTGACGCGACGCCAGGTCGCGCTCCGACTGCTCGCGGCGCTTGGCGAGGTTCGTCTCGAAGTCGGCGGCGGCCTGAGCGGCCTTGGCGCGGGTCTCCTCGAAGAGGGCGTCCGCCTCCTCGCGCTTCTGCGCCGCGTCCTTCTGAGCCTCGGAACGCAGCTGAGAAGCGTCGCTCTTGGCCTTCTCGATGACCCGGACGCCCTCGTCCTCGGCCTTGGCCTTGCGCTCCGCGGCGAACGACTCGGCGTCGTTGCGGACCTGCTGGGCCGCGGACTCGGCCAGCTCGCGGTGCTGCTCGGCCGCGCGACGGGCCTCCTCGCGCAGGTCCTTGGCCTCCTCCTCGGCGAGGCGGAGGATCTTCTCGACACGCGCGCCGAGACCGGCGTACGACGGCTCGGCGTCGCTTACCTGGGCCTGGGCGTTCTGTGTCTCGAGGTGAAGCTCCTCGATGCGCTTTTCCAGAGCAGTGATACGGGCCAGAGCGCTGTCACGGTCGGAGACGAGCTTCGAGATGCGTTCGTCCACCTGAGCGCGGTCGTACCCACGCCGCACAAGCTCGAAGCCGTAGGGGGAAGTGTCGCTCATGGGGTTCCTGTCGAATGAGACCGGTGAGGTGATAGGTGGAATCCTAGGGGCCGAAGCGGTGTGTCATCGAGCGGATGCACGTTTGATACGGAGAATGAGACCCCTTTTGGGTGGCTAAGCGTCAGACGGCTTGCCAAAGACTTGGGCAAAGGCCCCAGACTTCAACGGAACGACCCCGTCCCGCTAATGGTCCGAGGACTTGCCACCCGATCGTGGAGCACCCACCGTCGCACCCGCCTTGACACCGCTGTCCTTGTTGCCCGGCGGCGCCTCGAAGGACTCCAGTGCCTCCAGCACGTCCTGGACACGCGAGATCTCGGCGTTGATGTCCTCGCGGCGGCGCACCAGCACCTCCAGCTCCCGCTTGCCCTCCTCGACCGTGCGCCGCGCCTCGCGGATCGCCTCGGCCTTCAGCTCCTCGGCCTCGCGGATCAGCGTGGCCTTCTTCTGCTCGGCCTCCTTCAGAAGCCCCTCGGCCTTCTTCACGGCGGCGATCCGGACCTTGCCGGCCTCCGAGTTGGCCTCCGACACCAGCTCCTTGGCCTTCGCCTGAGCCTTGCCCAGCTGCTCCTCGGACGCCTTGATGAGCGCGTCGCAGCGGTCGCCCGTCGACCTCATCGTCTCGGCGGCCTCGCGGCGGGCCCGGTCGTGCAACTCCTCGATCTCGGAGGTGATGCGGTCGCGCAGCTCCTCCGCCCGCTCCCTTATGGCGGTCGCGTCCCGGCGGGCGCCGACGAGCAGCTCGTCCGCGTCCGTACGGGCCTTCTCCACCCGCGAGTTGCCCTCGACCGTCGCCTCGGAGACGAGCCGGTCCGCCTCGGAACGGGCCGCGCCGACCATCGTGTCGGCCTGCGCCTCCGCCTCCGCGGTGGTCTTCAGCGCCTGCTGCTGCGCCTCGGTGAGCAGCTTGTCCGCCTCGGCGGCGGTCTCCGTGATGAGCGTGTCGACCTGCTCGGCGGCCTCGGAACGCCGCTTGTTGGCCTCCTTGCGGGCCTCGTCCAGCGTCGAGTCGGCCTCGTCGCGGGCCACGCTCAGCATGCGGTCGGCGTCCGCCGCCGCCTCCCTCTTGACCCGCTCGGCCTCGGCGCGCACCCGCTCGGCGTGCTGCCGCGCCGTACCCACCGTCTCGGCGGCCTCCGCGCGCAGCCGCTCCGCGTCGCCGGAGGCGTCCCCGATGAGCTTCTCGGCCTTCGCCACCGAATCGGCGCGCAGCCGCTCGGCCTCCGCGATCGTCTCCGACTGGAGCCGCTCGGCCTCGGCGATGGTCTCCGTCTGGAGCCGCTCCGCCTCCGAACGGGCCTCCGTGATGAGGGTGTCGGCCTGCGTCGCCGCGTCCGACCGGATGCGGTTGGCGTCGTCCCGGGCCTCCGCCCGGGTGCGCGACGCGTCCTGCTCCGCCTGCGCGATCGTGTCCGAGGCCTCCGTGCGCACCCGCTGGGCGTGCGCGGACGACTCCGAACGCAGCCGCTCCGCCTCCGCGATCGCGTCACCGACGGTCCGCTCGGCCAGCGCGCGGGCGGCCTCCGTCTCCTCGCTCGCCTCGCGCCGCAGCCGGCTCGCGTCCTGCGATGCCCGCTCCCGCTCCGAGTAGGCGTCGCCGCGGACCCGGTCCGCCTCCGCCTCCGCCTCCCGGCGCGTACGGTCCGCCGCGTGCTCGGCGGCGGAACGCAGCCCGGTGATCTCCTCCTGCGCCTGCTCGTGCAGCCCGGCCACGGAGTCCCGTACCTGCTGCGCGTGCTGCTCGGCCGCCGACACCATCTCGGTGGCACGGCGGTCGGCCTCCTCCACCAGCCGGACGGCCTCGGTCTGGGCGTCCTCCACCCGCCTGCGCGCCGAGGCCAGCAGCTCCTCGCTCTGCTCGCGGGCCCGCTCACGCTCCTGGTCGGCCTCCTGGCGGGCCGCGCCGAGGTAGTCCTCGGCCTCGTGGCGGCGCCGGGTGGCCTCCTCCTGGGCGGCGGCCAGCGTCTCGGACGCCTCGGCGGCCAGCCGCTCGGCGGCGGCCTGCGCCTCCGCGCGCACCCGGTCCGCGGTGTCCTGCGCCTCGGTCCGCAGCCGCTCCGCCTCGGCGGCGGCCTCCGACCGCAGCCGTACGGCGACGGACTCGCCCTCGGCCCGGGAGGCGGACGCGTCGGCGGCGGCCTCGTCGCGCAGCCGCTCGGCCTCCGTCTCCGCCTGCTGCTGGAGCGTACGGATCCGCTCGGCCGCCTCGGCGCGCAGCCGCTCGGTCTCCTCGGCGGCCTCACGGCGGATCCGCTCGGCCTCCTCGCGGGCGTCGCTGAGCGCCTCCTCGGCGGCGGCCAGCCGGGTCTCCGCCTCGGTGTGCAGCCGGGTCAGTTCCTCGGCGGCCTCCGCCCGACGGGCCTCGACGGCGCGCTCGGCCTCCTCGCGCAGGGCGAGCGCGGCCCGCTCGGCGTCCGCCGTGATGATCTCGGCGGACTCGACGGCCTCGGCGCGGTGGCGCTCGGCCTCCTTGCGGGTGCGCTCCAGCGTCTCCTCGGCCTGCCGGCGCAGCGAGGTGGCCCGCTCGATGGCCTCCGTGCGGACCTTCTCGCTGTCCGCGGTGGCCTTCTGACGCAGCTCGTCGGCGTCCTGACGGGCCTTCGCCAGTAGTTCCTCGGCGGTCTTGGCCGCCTCCTCGATCTGCTGGACGGCCTCCTTGCGGGCCTCCGCGCGGATCTTCTCGCCCTCGGCGACCGCGTCGGCGCGCAACTGCTCGGCCTCGCCGCGCAGCCGGCGCGCCTCCTCCTGGAGTTCGACCGTCTTGGCGCGGTACTCCGCGGTGTCGTCCTTCGCCGCGCCCTTGAGCTGCTCGGCGATGTCGTGCGCCTCGGCGCGCAGCCGGTCGGCCTCGGTCTCCGCCTCGCGGCGGATCCGCTCGGCCTCCTCGGCGGCGGCCTTCGTGGTGCGCTGCGCGTCCTCCTGCGCCTTGTTGAGGACGTCCTCGGCGGTCTTGGCCGCCTTCGACAGCTGGGTGGCGCTCTCCTCGGCGGTGAGCGTGCGGGCCTTGTCGGCGGCCTCGGCGAGGACCTTCTCGGCCTCGGCGCGGGCGTCGGCGACGAGCTGCTCGGCGTCCGCCTTGGTGGCCTCGGCCTCCTTGGTGGCCTCGCTGACCAGCCGGGCGACCTGCTCCTTCGCCGTACGGGTGCGCTGCTCGTTGGCCGACTCGGCGCCGGAGAGGGTCTTCTCGGCGGCGGCCTTGGCCTCCGCGACGACCTTCTCTGCCTCGGACTGCGCCTTGCGCAGCGCCTCCTCCGCCTCGGCCATGCGCTGCTCGGCGGTCCGGCTCAGCTCGGTCGCCTGGCGGCGGGCCGTGTCGGACTCGGTGGCCGTGGAGCTGCGCAGCGCCTCGGCGTGGTCGGTGGCCTCCTGGGCCTGGGTGGAGGCCGCGTTCAGCAGGCGCTCGGCGTCCGTACGGGCGCGGCGCAGCAGCTGCTCGGCCTCGGCGCGGGCCGACTCGGCGTCGCTCTGGAGGCGCTGGCGGGCCTCCGTGGTGACCCGCTCGGCCTCGGAGCGCGCGGCTGCCAGGGCCTGCTCGGCCTCGGCGCGCGACTCCTCCAGCAGACGGCGGGCCTGGGCCTCGGTGCGGGCACGCAGCTGTTCGGCCCACGCGACGTTCTCGTTGACGTGCGACTCGACGGTCTGCCGGCGTTCCGCCAGTTCCTGGTCGAGCTGCTGGCGACGGGTGACCGCCTCCTGGTGCAGCTCCGCCTGGAGCCGGGCCGAGTGTTCGGCGTGCTCCTGGAGGATGCGCTGGGTCTGCGAGCGGGCCTGGCTCAGCTCGCGCTCGGCGTCGGCGCGCAACTGGTCGGCCTGCATCTGCGCATTACGCAGCAATTGTTCGGCCTGGTAGCCGAGGTCCCCGCCGTCGAAGGAGGGCCGGGACATGATGGTGCGCCGCGCCTCGTGCAACTTGGCGCGCAGCACCTCGACCTGGTAGCCGAGGTCCTCGGCGTGCTGGATCGCCTTTTCCCGCTCGGTCTTCAGCCGCTTCATCTCGGCTTCGAACCGCGTGAGGTGGTCGACGTCAGCCGCCGGCTCCCGCTCCTGGCTCTCGTAGCCCCGCACTGCGCGGTCCCATCCGTCCCCTGGTCGCAAGCTTCTCCGTACGAGCTCCGTCCATCCGCCGGACGGGGCCCCCGGGGAATGGTGTCAGATCGACGGCGGAGCGCGGGCTGCCGCCCCGATGCTCGTCCCCCGAACCCGGACCCCGGACGGGTCCTGCCGACATGACGGCAGGACACCGGTCGCCCTGGCTGGAGCGGCGACCGACCCCAACCCTACCGGCCCATATGTACGAGGGTCAGTGCTCAGGTGACTCAACGGGCGCCGAAGTGACCAGTTCTGTCAGTACTCCGTGGCAATCCTTGGGGTGAAGGAAGGTGATTCGTGACCCCATGGAGCCGCGTCGGGGCTCTTCGTAGAGCACGCGTACCCCCTTGTCGCGGATGTCCGCCGCGTCCCCGTCGACGTCCGCCGTGCCGAAAGCGATGTGATGGACGCCCTCGCCGTTCTTCGCCAGCCACTTCCCGACGGCGGAGTCCTCCCGCGTCGGTTCCAGGAGCTGGAGGTACGAGGCGCCCCCGTCGGACGTATCGTTGATCTTGAGCATGGCCTCGCGTACGCCCTGCTCCTCGTTGACCTCGGAGTGGAAGACCTCGAAGCCGTACGTCGCCCGGTAGAACTCGACGGTGGCGTCGAGGTCGTGGCAGGCGATCCCGATGTGGTCGATTCGCGTCAGCATGGTGTCAGTGCAGCGCGGCGGGCGTGGTTACGCAACGTGCGCGCGATCACACCCACCGCCCGATGACGGGTGAAGTACCGGTCAGTACATTCGAAGTAAACCCTCGTTCACTCCTCGGCCCGTGCAAGGCCGGTAAGGGGAATCGCAGCTCATGACTGGATCGACTGGAACCAACAGCACGACCTCGGTGATCGTCGCGGGCGCCCGGACGCCCATGGGACGGTTGCTGGGCTCGCTGAAGTCCTTCTCCGGAGCCGACCTCGGCGGCTTCGCGATCAAGGCCGCCCTCGACCGTGCGGGTATCGGCGGCGACCAGGTGCAGTACGTGATCATGGGCCAGGTGCTCCAGGCCGGCGCGGGCCAGATCCCGGCCCGGCAGGCCGCGGTCAAGGCCGGCATCCCGATGAGCGTCCCGGCGCTCACCGTCAACAAGGTGTGCCTGTCCGGCCTCGACGCCATCGCGCTGGCCGACCAGCTGATCCGCGCGGGTGAGTTCGACATCGTCGTGGCGGGCGGCCAGGAGTCCATGACCAACGCTCCCCACCTGCTGCCGAAGTCCCGCGAGGGCTTCAAGTACGGCGCGATCGAGATGCTCGACGCGATGGCTCACGACGGGCTGACCGACGCCTTCGAGAACATCGCCATGGGTGAGTCCACCGAGAAGCACAACACGCGCCTCGGCATCGCCCGCCCCGAGCAGGACGAGATCGCCGCCCTGTCCCACCAGCGCGCGGCCGCCGCCCAGAAGAACGGCGTCTTCGAGGCCGAGATCACCCCGGTCGAGATCCCGCAGCGCAAGGGCGAGCCGGTCGTCTTCAGCAAGGACGAGGGCATCCGCGCCGACACCACCGCGGAGTCCCTCGGCAAGCTCCGCCCGGCCTTCACCAAGGACGGCACGATCACCGCGGGCACGTCCTCGCAGATCTCCGACGGCGCCGCGGCCGTGGTCGTGATGAGCAAGGCCAAGGCGCAGGAACTGGGCCTGGAGTGGATCGCCGAGATCGGCGCCCACGGCAATGTGGCGGGCCCGGACAACTCGCTCCAGTCGCAGCCCTCCAACGCCATCCTGCACGCCCTGAAGAAGGACGGCCTGGAGGTCTCCGACCTCGACCTCGTCGAGATCAACGAGGCCTTCGCCGCCGTGGCCGTGCAGTCGATGAAGGACCTCGGCGTGTCGACGGAAAAGGTGAACGTCAACGGCGGCGCCATCGCCCTCGGTCACCCCATCGGCATGTCCGGCGCCCGGCTCGTGCTGCACCTGGCCCTGGAGCTGAAGCGGCGCGGCGGCGGCATCGGCGCGGCAGCCCTGTGCGGCGGCGGCGGCCAGGGTGACGCGCTGATCGTGCGGGTCCCCAAGGCCTGAGTTCCCTGTACGTCATCACCTGAAGGAACCCGAACGGAGCTGTGATGCAGGACGTCTCCTCGCTGGTCGCCCAGGCCAGGGAAGGCCGGCCCCGGGCCGTGGCCCGGCTGATCTCCCTGGTGGAGGGGGCGTCGCCGCAGCTCAGGGAGGTCATGGCGGCACTGGCCCCGCTGACCGGCAACGCCTACGTGGTGGGCCTGACCGGCTCGCCCGGCGTCGGCAAGTCGACGTCCACCTCCGCGCTGGTCACGGCGTACCGCAAGCAGGGCAGGCGGGTCGGCGTCCTGGCCGTCGACCCGTCCTCGCCGTTCTCCGGCGGCGCCCTGCTCGGCGACCGCGTCCGGATGTCGGAGCACGCCTCCGACCCCGGCGTGTACATCCGCTCCATGGCCACCCGCGGTCACCTCGGCGGGCTGGCCTGGTCGGCTCCCCAGGCCATCCGGGTACTCGACGCGGCGGGCTGCGAGGTGATCCTCGTCGAGACGGTCGGCGTAGGCCAGTCGGAGGTCGAGATCGCCTCCCAGGCCGACACCAGCGTGGTCCTCCTCGCCCCCGGCATGGGCGACGGCATCCAGGCCGCCAAGGCCGGAATCCTGGAGATCGGCGACGTGTACGTCGTCAACAAGGCCGACCGCGACGGCGCCGACGCCACCGCCCGCGAGCTGAACCACATGCTGGGCCTCGGCGAGTCCCGCGGCCCGGGTGACTGGCGGCCGCCGATCGTGAAGACGGTCGCCGCCCGCGGTGAGGGCATCGACGAGGTCGTCGAGGCGCTGGAGAAGCACCGCGCGTGGATGGAGGAGCACGGCGTCCTCGCCGAGCGCCGTCGTGCCCGTGCGGCCCACGAGGTCGAGACGATCGCCGTGACCGCCCTGCGCGAGCGCATCGGCGACCTGCACGGCGACCGCCGCCTCAGCACCCTCGCGGAGAGGATCGTCGCCGGTGAACTCGACCCGTACCGGGCGGCGGACGAACTGGTGACGGGCCTGACCCGGGGACGGTGACGCGAGCGCAGCGGGCGCGGTCTCGACAGGGGGCCGGCCGAGCGGGTGAAGTGAGGGACTGACGGGCGTCAGTCGTCCTCGCCGGTCTCGTCCCGGCCGTCGTCGGCACCGTCGTCGTCACGGTCCGCGGTGAGCTTGGCGTCGGTCAGGGTGACGTTCCAGTCGCGCTCCTTCGCCGACGAACCGTCGGTCTCCACGCCCCAGGCGCCGGCGCCGTCGTCCTCCAGGTCGACCGAGGTGACGAAGCCCTTCGAGGCGGCCGTCCCGGCGGCCTCGGCGGCGGTGACGTCGCTGCCCTTGAGCAAGGCGCGGGCCTCCCGGACGTCGTCGGCGTCGTCGGCTCCGTCACGGGAGGTGTGGGTGCCGAGGACGCGGCCAGTCGCCGGGTCGACGAGGACCTCGTAGAGGGTCGTGCCGGTGCCCAGGATCTCGACCTCCCAGCCGCGGTCGTCGTCCCCGGCCTCCGTGTCGAGGTCGGCGGAGACGGCCGTGCCCGGCCGCGACTCCAGCGCCGCCGCGATCGCCTCGGCCGCGGTGACCCGGGCGGAGCCGGGTGCCCCGGCCGCGGTGACCGTGGCCGAGCCGGCTGCCTCGGCGGCCGGCCGCACGGTCCGGACGTCGGCCGTCGTACCGCGTGCGTCGTCGTCCGCGAAGGCGGCCGCGGTGCCTGTGCCGATCGCGACGGACGCGACGACGGCGGCGATGACGAGCTTGCGCTTCATGGGGTTTCCTCCCGCTGTGGTGCTGCTTGGGTTGCGTCTGCTTCGGTTGCGTCTGCTTGGTTGGCGTCTGCTTCGGTTGCGACGGGGACCACGCTGCCCGAACCGACCTGAACGCACGCTGAAGCAACCTGAAGATCGCTTCAGGTGGGATTTGCGACCCTGGGCGCATGCGCCTGCTGATCGTCGAGGACGAACGCCGTCTCGCCCTGTCCCTCGCCAAGGGCCTGACCGCTGAGGGCTTCGCCGTGGATGTCGTCCACGACGGGCTGGAGGGTCTGCACCGCGCGAGCGAGTCGCCGTACGACCTGCTCGTCCTCGACATCATGCTGCCCGGCATGAACGGCTACCGGGTCTGCTCCGCCCTGCGCGCCGCCGGGAACGACATCCCGATCCTCATGCTCACCGCGAAGGACGGCGAGTACGACGAGGCGGAGGGCCTGGACACGGGCGCCGACGACTACCTCACCAAGCCGTTCTCCTACGTCGTCCTCGTGGCCCGGGTGAAGGCCCTGCTGCGGCGCCGGGGGCAGGGCGCCGGGGCCTCTCCGGTGCATGTGCTCGGCGAGCTGAGGGTGGACACCGCTGCCCGCCGGGTGTTCCTGCGCGGCGACGAGACCGCGCTCACCGCCAAGGAGTTCGCCGTCCTGGAGCAGCTCGTGGTGCGGGCCGGAGAGGTGGTGTCGAAGACCGAGATCCTCGACCACGTCTGGGACTTCGCCTACGACGGCGACCCCAACATCGTCGAGGTGTACGTCAGCGCACTGCGTCGCAAGCTGGGCGCCGGGCTGATCCGCACGGTCCGCGGCGCCGGGTACCGGCTGGAGCGGGCGGAGGCGGGCCGGTGAGACGCCGTCTCGCGTCCGTCCGGGCGCGCGCCACCCTGGGCACCACGCTCGTTGTCGCCGTGGCGCTGCTCGCCGCCGGGACGGCCGTCCTGCTGTCCCTGTGGACGAACCTGAGCGACCAGGCGAGCACCCAGGCGGAACGCACCGCGCGCGAGGTCGCCGCCGAACTCGCCGCCGGACAGCCGTACCGCGCACTGTCCCTGGACGACGACGACCGGCCCGTCCAGGTCGTCACCGAGGACGGGACCCTGGTCGCGGTCAGCGAGCACCTGGAGCGGATCAGCGGGACGGGGACGGACGCGGTGCGCCCGGTGAGCCCTCCGGCCGCCGCACCGAGCGGTGACGGGGACGGGGAGGGAGACGGGGACGCGGCCGCGGACGCGGAAGACGACGACTCCGCAGGGGCCGCCGGGCTGCGGCCCGGTGAGATCGCCGAGGATCCCTCCTACAGCGACGGTTCCGCCACCGTGGACGGCGAGAGCGCCGACTACCGCTTCGCCGCCGTCGAGGTCGAGGTCGAGACGGAGGACCGCGGCACGCTCACCGTGTACGCGGGCGCGCCCTTGTCCACCGAGCGCACCGCGGTCCGCACCGCGCTCACGGTCATGCTGATCGGCTTTCCTCTGGTGCTGGCCGTCGTCGCGGGCGTGACCTGGCTGATGACCCGGCGCGCGCTGCGCCCGGTCGAGGGCATCCGGCGCGAGATGGCCGCGATCACCGCCTCCGCCGACCTCGCCCGCCGGGTGCCCGAGCCGGACACCCACGACGAGGTCGCCCGGCTCGCCCGCACCACGAACGAGACGCTGGCCGCGCTGGAGGCGGCCGTGGAACGGCAGCGCCGCTTCGTCGCCGACGCCTCCCACGAACTGCGCAGCCCCATCGCCTCGCTGCGCACGCAGCTCGAGGTGGGCGCGGCGCACCCCGCGTTGCTGGACGTGCCGGGTGCCGTCGAGGACACCGTGCGGCTCCAGAACCTGGCCGCCGACCTGTTGCTGCTGGCCCGGCTGGACGCGGGGGAGCGGCCCGCGGACGCCCGTGTCGACCTGGCCGCGCTGGCACGCGAGGAGGCGGCCGGCCGGGTCGGGGTGAGCGTGGACGCGGAGCCGGCGGAAATGTCCGGATCGCGCGGGCAGTTGCGACGGGTGCTGGCCAACCTTCTCGACAACGCGCAGCGGCATGCCCGCGAGGCGGTCACGGTGACCGTGCCTTTAAAAAA
>NZ_JARGEF010000159.1:0-19503 GCF_033794725.1 Streptomyces sp. ID05-39B
GAGGGGACGAGCCAGCGCTGCATGGGCTCGATGAGGGTGGGGCCCGCGGACAGGGCCAGCGAGGTGCCGAGGAAGCCGCGCCGCGCCAGCATCAGGTCGCTGCGCGAGAACTCGCTGAGCAGGGCCACTGTCTGCGGGCCGGTCCAGGGCAGGTCCACGCCGGTCGCGGAGGGCACCTGGCGCGCGGTGCGCAGACCGAGGTCCTCGACGGAGACGACGCAGCCGAACCGCTCGGAGAACAGGTCGGACAGGATGCGGGGGATCGGCTCGCGGGGGTTCTCGCCGTCGAGCCAGCGGCGCACGCGTGAAGTATCCGTGGAGATGTGGTTGGCGCCCAACTGACGGGCCCTACGGTTGACTTGGCGGGCGAGTTCACCCTTCGACCAGCCGCTGCGCACGAACCAGGAGGTGAGCAGGTCGTTCGGGCGCTTGTCCGCGTGCGCGGCGCTCCCCGCGCCCGTCCCGCCTCCGCCGTTGCCGCTCACTGGAACGCCCCCATTCCTGAGACCACTTGTCGCTCTGATGCGCCAAGCCCTATCAGAATGCCGGTAAATACCGCCCGCCGTCCGGCGGTTCTCACCCTTCGAACGGAGAGCCGACTTGCCTCCGGCATACCCGCGAAGGCATGTGCCCCCGGGTCTCGCACACTCAAAGTAATCCTACGATCACGCCTCCAGCCATGGCGATCCCGGAAACGCCACCATTCGCCACCCCATCGAATGAACTCAGGGTGGCGCGCAGGCGATTCACTTGACATAGGACGGACAGGGTGGGCGGAACGGTGCACTCAGGAGCGCATGCCATCCGCCACACCACCCCGGACGCCTCAAGGCGCCGCCTGGAACGGGTGGCGACGGGAAGGCGTCCGTACGCACAGTCACCACATGCGTCCGCAACGTAACCATCGGCGCGTCGGACCCGTTGGAGGGGGCATGGGCTTCACGATCGGCGGCATCCGCGAGATCCGCTCCGGCACGCGCAGGCGCGGTCGCTCGTCCGAGTGCACCGCGGTCGCCGAGTTCACCGGGCTGTGGGGGTGGGACGCGGTGCCGGGCGCGCGCGCCGCGGCCGGAGCCTGCTCCTGCGGCCGCTCCGACTGCCGCAGTCCCGGCGCGCATCCGCTGGAGTGCGCGCCCCGCGTCCCGGCCGGCGCCCCCCTCGACGACGTGACGAGAATCTGGGCGGACTTTCCCGGCGCCTCCGTGATGCTCCCGGTCGGCCGCGCCTTCGACGTGATCGAGGTCGCCGAACCGGCCGGGCGCCGCGCGCTGGTGCGCCTGGAGCGGATGGGCCTCCCGCTCGGCCCGGTGACCGTTACCCCCGAGGGCCGCGCCCAGTTCCTGGTCGCCCCCGGCGCCGCCGCCGACCTCCCCGGCCTGCTCTACCGCATGGGCTGGGACGACCCGGTCTCCCTCGACCTGTACGGCCTCGGCCCCGGTACGTACATCACGGCGCCGCCCTCCGACCGCGGCGGCCTCGGCCCGGTCCGCTGGCTGCGCCCGCCCGCGCTGGACTCGGCGACGAGGCCACCGGCGGCCCGGCTGCTGCTGGGCACGCTGGCGTACGTTGCGCACCGGTCACGCGGGTGACAGAGCCGGCCCTCACGTCGTACACAGCGAAGCGCCCGTCCCCCGACTGCACCTCGGGGGGCGGGCGCTTCTTCGTCGCCGGCTACCGGATCGCGTACGCGTTCAGTCTCCGATGAGGGCGTCGACGAAGGCCTCCGGCTCGAACGGCGCGAGGTCGTCCGCGCCCTCGCCGAGCCCGATGAGCTTGACCGGGACGCCCAGCTCGCGCTGGACGGCGATCACGATGCCGCCCTTGGCCGTGCCGTCGAGCTTGGTCAGCACGATGCCGGTGATGTCGACGACCTCGGCGAACACCCGGGCCTGGACGAGGCCGTTCTGCCCGGTGGTGGCGTCGAGGACGAGCAGCACCTCGTCGAGCGGGGCGTGCTTCTCCACGACCCTCTTGACCTTGCCCAGCTCGTCCATGAGCCCGGTCTTGGTGTGCAGCCGGCCGGCGGTGTCGATGAGGACCACGTCGACCCCCATCTCCTTGCCCTCCTTGACCGCGTCGAACGCGACGGAGGCGGGGTCACCGGCCTCGGGCCCGCGCACGGTGTGCGCGCCGACGCGCTCGCCCCAGGTCTGGAGCTGGTCGGCGGCGGCGGCCCGGAAGGTGTCGGCGGCGCCCAGGACGACCGTACGGCCGTCGGCCACGAGCACGCGCGCGAGCTTGCCGGTGGTGGTGGTCTTGCCGGTGCCGTTGACGCCGACGACCATCACGATGCCGGGCTTGCGGCCCTCGGGCTCGGTCTTCACCGCGCGGTCGACCTCGGTGCCGACCAGCTTGAGCAGCTCGTCGCGGAGCAGGCCGCGCAGTTCGTCGGGCGTGCGGGTGCCGAGCACCTTCACACGCTCGCGCAGTCGTTCGACAAGTTCCTGGGTGGGCATGACGCCGACGTCGGCGACGAGCAGGGTCTCCTCGATCTCCTCCCAGGTGTCCTCGTCGAGGTGCTCGCGCGAGAGCAGGGTGAGCAGGCCCTGGCCGAGGGCGGTCTGGGAGCGGGAGAGGCGGGCGCGAAGGCGGACCAGCCGCCCCGCGGTGGGCTCCGGGATCTCGATCCCGGGAGCCTCGACAACGGGAGGCTCCTCGACGGCGGTGGGTGCGCCGCCGCCGGGAAGGTCCACCTCCTCGATCGTGCGGCGCGGTTCTTCGCGCGGTGTCTCGGCCTCGTCGCCTACGTGCGGTTCGGCGGGAGGCGCGGTGATGTCGGGCGCGGCCGGGGGCGGGGGCGGCAGCGGCTTCTTCCGCCGGCTGCCGACAACCAGCCCGCCGAGCACCGCGAGCACGACCACGGCGATGACTACAGCAAGGATGACGGTTTCCATAACCCGTCCAGTATGCGCGACCCCCCTCCGCCGGAGCGGGCGACGGCCCGCCCGTTCCTCAGCCGATCAGTCCGCCCGTGTGCAGTGCGGCTCGCGCCCGGAACCGCAGGCGCAGGCAGCGCTCGGTGGCCTCGGCGGGCGCGTCCTCGGGAGCGCAGCAGTGCTCGGCGAGCCGGCGCAGGTCGTCCGGGTCGAGCCAGAGGGCGACCCGTCCCGCGGCTGCCTCCGCCTGCGGATCAGTGGGTACGACGGGTCCCGCCATGGCCCGAGCGTAGCTGCAGGGATGCCGCACCCGTAGCTATCTGACGTGCCGTCAGCTAATGTCCGCCCTCCAGATCCGAAGGGGGGCCCACCGTGCCCGTCACCGTCGTCCGTTTCAACCTCGTCGCCCCCGACGTCTCCCCCGCGGCGCTCGGAGCGCGCTACCGGGCGGCCCTGGAGATGGCCGGGTACGCCGACACGCACGGCGTCACGACCGTGCAGACCGAGGAGCACCACGGCGCCGAGAACAACTGGCTGCCCTCACCGTTCACCTTCGCGGGCGCCGTCCTCGGGGCGACCTCCCGGCTCGCGGTCACGGTCTCGGCGGTCATCGGTCCGCTGCACGACCCGCTGCGGCTGGCGGAGGACATCGCGGTGCTGGACCTGCTGAGCGGCGGCCGTCTGGTGACCGTCGCCGGGATCGGATACCGGCCGCAGGAGTACGCCCGGGCCGGCGTGGACTGGAAGCGGCGCGGCCGGCTCCAGGACGAGCTGCTGGAGACCCTGCTCGCGGCCTGGACCGGAGAGGAGTTCACCTACCGGGGCCGTACGGTACGGGTCACCCCGCGCCCGTGCACCGAGCCGCACCCCCTGCTGCTGGTCGGCGGCTCCTCCCCGGCCGCCGCCCGCCGGGCCGCGCGGCTCGGCCTGCCGTTCTTCCCGAGCGCGCACCTGCCCGAGCTGGAGGCCTACTACAAGGAACGGCTGGTCGAGTACGGCACCGAGGGCTGGGTGATGATGCCCGCCGCCGAGACCCCGCTGCTGCACCTCGCGGAGGATCCTGACCGCGCGTGGGCCACGTACGGCGAACACTTCCTGCACGAGGCCCGCACCTACGCCTCCTGGCAGTCGGCGGAGATCCGCTCGGCGGTGCGGTCGGCGGCGACGGACGTACGGGGGCTCCGTGACGAGGGCGTCTACCGGATCCTGACGCCCGACGAGTGCGTGGCGCAGGGGCTGGACAACCTCGTCCTGCATCCGCTGGCGGGCGGGATGCCGGTGGAGGAGGGCTGGCGCAGTCTGCGGTTGTTCTGCGAGGACGTGCTGCCCCGGCTCACCGTGTGAACCGGGGCGGCACGCCTCACGGGTGTCGAGGAGAGGGCAGCGGGGACTTGGCCCCTCTCCTCGAGTTCGGGAACCTCGGTACGAGGTTCAGCCCATCTCCTCCAGCGTCTTGCCCTTCGTCTCCTTGACGTACTTGAGGACGAAGGGGATGGAGAGCGCGGCGAAGACGGTGTAGATCACGTAGGTCATGGAGAGGTTCCAGTCGGCCAGGGACGGGAAGCTCGCGGTGATGGCCCAGTTGGCGATCCACTGTGCGGAGGCGGCCACGCCGAGGGCGGCGGCGCGGATCCTGTTCGGGAACATCTCGCCGAGGAAGACCCAGACGACGACACCCCAGGACAGGGCGAAGAAGAGGACGAACACGTGGGCGGCGATCAGGGCGACCCAGCCCTGCGTCTCCGGCAGCTTGCCGTCGACCAGGTCGAAGGAGAACGCCCAGGCCTCCAGTGCCAGACCGATCACCATGCCGACGGAGCCGATGAGGGCGAGCGGCCTGCGGCCGACGCGGTCCACGAAGATCATGGCGATCACGGTGCCGAGGATGTTGATGATCGACGTCGTGAAGGAGTAGAAGAACGAGTCCGTCGGGTCGACGCCGACCGACTGCCACAGCGTCGAGGAGTAGTAGAAGGCGACGTTGATGCCGACGAACTGCTGGAAGACGGAGAGGCCGATGCCTATCCAGACGATCGGCTTGAAGAAGAAGGAGCCGCCGAGCAGGTCCTTGAAGCTGGACTTGTGCTCGCTGTTCATCGCGTGCTCGATCTCGGCGATGCGGGCGTCGAAGTCGACGTCCTTGCCCTCGACCTCCATGAGGATCTCGCGGGCCCGCTCGTGCTTGCCGACGGAGATCAGGAAGCGCGGGGACTCGGGGATCGCGAAGGAGAGCAGACCGTAGAGGACGGCCGGGACGACCATGACGCCGAGCATGACCTGCCAGGCCTCGACACCCATGATCTCGCCGCGTTGGTCGCCGCCGGCGGCGTTGAGCAGACCCCAGTTGACCAGCTGGGACACGGCGATGCCGATGACGATGGCGGCCTGCTGGAAGGAGCCGAGCCGGCCGCGGTAGGCGGGCGGGGCGACCTCGGCGATGTAGGCCGGGCCGATGACCGAGGCCATGCCGATGGCGAAACCGCCGACGACCCGCCAGAAGGCGAGGTCCCACAGCGAGAAGGGCAGTGCCGAGCCGACTGCGCTGACCGTGAACAGCACGGCGGAGATCTGCATGCACCGGATGCGGCCGATGCGGTCGGCCATACGGCCGGCGGTCGCGGCGCCGATGGCGCAGCCGATCAGGGCGATGGCGATGACCTGGGCCAGGGCCGCCGAGCCGACGTCGTAGCGGCCCCGGATGGCTTCGACGGCGCCGTTGATCACGGAACTGTCGTAGCCGAACAGGAAGCCGCCCATCGCGGCCGCCGCCGCGATGAAGATGACGTGCCCGAGATGATCGGGATGAGCCGTCCCGGCTCCTGACTGAGGTGCCTGCGCTGTGCTGGTCACGTGTTCTCCTCGGGCCCCCCGGCTGCGCTGCCGGGGGTGGGGGGCGAGCCCTGTCAGGTGAGGGTTCAAGTGGCGCGCTGATCAACGCCGCTCACACCTGAAGGTAAAAGCAACGCTGCAGAGACTATGCCTTCAAGTTTCGAAGTCAATAGGTCATAGCTATGAGCTTTCCACCCAGCCGTGAGGAAGTCGTGTTCACTTCTTGAAGGATTGAAAAGATGCTGGTCACACTAGATGTATGACGCACGTGGATTCAGCGAAGACGCTGCGAGATGACCTTCGACACACCGTCGCCCTGCATCGAGACGCCGTAGAGCGCGTCGGCGACCTCCATCGTGCGCTTCTGGTGCGTGATCACGATCAGCTGCGAGGACTCCTGGAGTTCCTCCATGATCCGGATCAGCCGCTGGAGGTTGGTGTCGTCGAGGGCGGCCTCGACCTCGTCCATGACGTAGAACGGGCTCGGCCGGGCCTTGAAGATCGACACCAGCATCGCGACGGCGGTCAGCGAACGCTCGCCGCCCGAGAGCAGGCTGAGCCGCTTGACCCTCTTGCCGGGCGGTCGGGCCTCGACGTCCACGCCCGTGGTGAGCATGTTGTCGGGGTCGGTCAGGATCAGCCGCCCCTCACCGCCCGGGAACAGCCGGCCGAACACACCCTCGAACTCACGGGCGGTGTCACGGAACGCCTCCGTGAAGACCTGCTCGACACGCTCGTCGACCTCCTTCACCACCTGGAGCAGATCGGCCCGCGTCTTCTTCAGGTCCTCCAGCTGCTCGCTGAGGAACTGGTGGCGCTCCTCCAGCGCGGCGAACTCCTCCAGCGCGAGCGGATTCACCTTGCCGAGCTGCTGATACGCCCGCTCCGCCGCCCTCAGCCGCTTCTCCTGCTCCGCCCGCACGAACGGCCGGGGCTGGTTGCGCGGGTCGGAGCCCGCGGCGGAGCCGCCATCGGATTCAGCCTCCGGCAGCTCCTCGCCCTCGGCGGCGGGCGACGGCGGCACCGGCTGGCGAGGGCCGTACTCGGAGACCAGCCCCGCCGGTTCGACGCCCAGCTCCTCCAACGCCCTCGTCTCCAGCTGCTCGATCCGCAACCGCTTCTCGGCGCCGAGTACCTCTCCCCGGTGGACCGAGTCCGTCAGCTTGTCGAGTTCCGCCTTGAGGTCGCGCCCCGCGGTCCTGGCGGCGGCCAGCTCCTGCTCCCGCCTCGCCTTGGCCGCATCGGCGGCGACCCGCTCCCGCTCGGCCCGGCCGAGCGACACCTCGACATGCGCGAGCAGCTGGCGCGCACCGGCGGCGACGGCCTCCGCGACGGCCGCCTCGTGCCGCAGCCGGGCCCGGCGCTGCTCGGCCCGCGCGCGTGCCTCACGTTCCGCCCGAGCGGCCCGGTCCAGCCCGTCGGCCCGCCCGGCGAGCCCCTTGACCCGCTCCTCGTGCGTACGGACCTGGAGGCGCGCCTCCATCTCGGTCTGCCGCGCGTTCGCCCCGTCGGCGGCGAGCCGGTCCCGTACCGAGGTGTCGGGCTCCTCCTCCACCGGCATCTCCTCGACGACGGCCAGCCGCTCGGCCAGTTCCTCGGCCTCCTCCACCGCCCGGTCCAGCGCCTCCTGCGCACGGGCGGCCGCGGCGGCGGACCGCTCGGCCTCCCCGGCGGCACCGCGCGCCTGCCCGGCGAGCCGCCCGAGCTGCTGGGCGACGGCCGACTTCTCCCGGTCGGCGGTCCGCCGCCGCTCCGCCAGCTCCTCGACGCGGGCGGCGCACTCCTGGCGCCGCTCCCCCGCCGCCCGCTGTGCCTCGGTCAGCTCCGCACACCGCACCGCCAGCTCCTCCAGCTCGGCGGCGGCCTGGTCCACGGAGGCCTGCACCTCCAGCAGGCTGGGCGCCCCGGCGGACCCGCCCTGCGCGAAATGCGCCCCGAGCAGGTCGCCCTCGGCCGTGACGGCGGTCAGCTCGGGCCGGGCGTACACCAGATCCTCGGCGTCCTCCAGCGTCCCGACGACGACAATGCCCCGCAGCAGCCGCCGCACGGCAGGCATCAGCTCGGAAGGCGCGCGCACCAGATCGGCGGCGAAGGCCGGCCCTACGGCTCCGGACGCGCCGTGCCCGGCATCGCCGCCCGCGGCCGTCGCCGGGGCCGGGGCGCTGTCGGCGGGCTCCTTGGGCGCGCCCGCCAGCAGGAGTGCCGCCCTGCCCGCGTCCTGTTTACGCAGGAGGCGGATGGCGTCGGCGGCGGCGGACGGGGTGGTGACGGCGAGTGCGTCGGCGGCGGCGCCGAGGGCCGCGGCGAGCGCGATCTCGTGGCCGGGGGTGACCGTGAGGAGTTCCGCGGCCGGGCCGAGCAGGCCGGTGAGGCGGTCCTTCGCGTCGAGGAGCGCGCCGGTGCCGTCCTTGCGGCGCAGCCCCAGGGCGAGGGCTTCGTGACGGGCCTGGGTGGCGGCACGGGTCCGTTCGGCGGCGGTGACCTCCTCGCGGGCGGCGGTCAGGGCTGCCTCGGCCTCGGACAGTCGCCGCTTGGCCTCCTCGTGCCGCTCGCCGAGTTCCAGATCGCCGGCGTCGAGCCCGTCGACCTCCGCCTTCAGGGCCTCGTACTCCTCCTGCGCGGCGAGCGCCCGTTCCCGCGCCTCGTCGCGGGCGGCGGCCAGCCGGTCGATCTCGGCCTGGGCGGAGGCGGCGCGGGAGCGGGCCGCGTTGACCTGGCCGTGCAGCCGGGCGAGGCCCTCGCGCCGGTCGGCGATCGCGCGGGCGACGTCCTTGAGCCGCCGCTCCTCGACGGCCAGTTCCCGTTCCAGATCGGCTCGGTGGGAGACCGTGTCGTCGAGGGCGTGCTGGGCCGCTTCCAGGGCGGCCTCCAGCTCCGCCTCCTGCTCGCGGATACGGGCGGCCTCGCGCTCCAGGTCCTCGGGGTCACGGCCGCGCCGCTCCTCCGGGGGCGTGGAGGTGGCGCTCTTCACGCGGGCGTCGGCCAGTGAGACCGTGCCGCGGACGCGTTCGGCGAGCTGGGACAGCTCGTACCAGGTCTGCTGGGCCCGCTGGAGCCGGGGCGCGAGCCTGCGGACCTCGTCCTCCAGGAGTGCCTCGCGCTGGAGTGCCTTGCGCAGCTCCTGCTCGGCGGCTTCCTTGCGTTCCTTGAGGGCGGCCTCGTCGGCGATCTCCGAGGTGAGCGCCTCGCGCAGCCGTACGAGGTCGTCGGCGAGGAGGCGCAGGCGGGCGTCGCGCAGGTCGGCCTGGATGACGGCGGCGCGACGGGCGACCGCGGCCTGCCGGCCCAGCGGCTTGAGCTGTCTGCGCAGTTCGTCGGTCAGGTCCTGTACGCGCGCGAGGTTGGCCTGCATCGCGTCGAGTTTCCTGAGCGCCTTCTCCTTGCGCTTGCGGTGCTTGAGGACGCCCGCGGCCTCCTCGATGAAGGCGCGGCGGCCCATCGGGTCGGCGTGCAGCACGGAGTCGAGCTGGCCCTGGCCGACGATGACGTGCATCTCGCGGCCGATGCCGGAGTCGGACAGCAGGTCCTGGATGTCGAGGAGCCGGCAGGTGTCGCCGTTGATCTGGTACTCGCTGCCGCCGTTGCGGAACATGATCCGCGTGATGGTGACCTCGGCGTACTCGATGGGCAGGGCCCCGTCGGAGTTGTCGATGGTGAGGGACACCTCGGCGCGGCCCAGTGGGGGGCGGCCGGTGGTGCCGGCGAAGATGACGTCCTCCATCTTGCCGCCGCGCAGCGACTTGGCGCCCTGCTCGCCCATGACCCAGCTGAGGGCGTCGACGACGTTGGACTTGCCCGAGCCGTTGGGTCCGACGACACACGTGATGCCCGGCTCGAACCGGAGTGTGGTCGCGGAAGCGAACGACTTGAACCCTTTGAGGGTCAGGGCCTTGAGGTGCACGCCGCTGGACTTTACCGCCCGGGGATGTCTCACTCCATGAACCCGCGGTTTCGCCCCCGAACGCGCAGGGCAGACCAGACGTTGAAAGCAGTGAAAGGATGCACGGGGGAAAGAAAGAAGGGACGCCGAAGCGTCCCTTGCAAACTCTGCAGACTTAGCGGTCCGACGCGGTTTCATGAGCCGCCCGACCACTGCGTGTGCTGTTGTGGAGCAGTGCAGTGATCAGGTGAGCGCAGGCTCCGCCTGGTGTGCGTCGATGCTCTCCATGAACCTGTCGTGAGAAGCGGCAGCCGTCAGAGCGTCGTTCTCGGCCTGGATTCGTCCGAGCTCGTTTTCCAGGTCCTGGACGCGCTGCTGGAGCCGTCGCATCTCGGCGAGGAGCCGCGGGTCGGAGCCGCCGACGTAACCGAGAAGCGCCTTTGCCATGATGGATGGTCCTCCACAATGAGTGACCGACCGAAGCGGTGTGGGTCGTGAGGGATTCGCACCCGCGGTGTTGACTGGATCTTGTACTTCTTGCCGTTCATCCATGCCAAACAGCTAGGTGCGCGGGGTGCTTTTAGCGTCTCACCAAAAAGTTTGACGGTCAACACGATCACGCCCCGTATTGGCGGGCAACCCTGGTGCGCGCGGCCTTGAACGGCGGCGCTGCGACTCCTTCGGGACCCTCGGGACGTGGCGATCATCCTTGCGTGCGGAGCCTGCCGATGCAAGCGATTCTCGCAACCACCTGCCGCTTTCTCCTGGAGGCAGGTGCCGTCGGCGGGCTCTCGCTCTTCCGCCGGGTGGCTCCGCGCGCAATCGTCAGCGGATCGCGAAGCCGTCGTAGCCGCCGCGGGGTGTGTCCCATATCTCTGTGACTCCGTCCACGCGTCCGGGCGTGTCGTCACTCTGGAGCCACTCGAGCAGTCCCTCGCAGCCTTTTCGGGGGCCCTCGGCGACCACCTGGACCCGGCCGTCGCCCAGATTGAGAGCAAAACCACTCAGGCCGCCGATCTCCAGCGCCTTCGCCCGCGTGAACCAGCGGAAACCCACGCCCTGCACGTGTCCACGGACCCAGGCGACCAGCCGTACATCCTCGCTCATGGATGCAACCTAACCAGGCAATGTCACTGGGGACACTTCCTCCCCCGGCGCCATGCGGTACCGTCCCGACCCAATGAATCTCATATGAAACTCACTCGATCGAGTGAGTCAGGTTGACCATGAGGACTCATGCGCCGCATCGGCGCCGGTCGACCACGGGGCCCGCACACGCCAGTCGACAGGGACTCCGCCCGGACCAGTTGGACGAGGAAGGCCAGAACATGGGACGCCACCGACGCTCCGCCGCCGGCCGCGCCACGGCGGCCGGCCACACCGACGGCTCGTACCCGGAAGGCCGCTCCCGGCGGGACGGGTACGGCGGTGACCTCCCCACCATGGGCATCGCGCCCTACCTGAACCCGGAGGCGTACGCCGACACGGTCGCCCGGAGCCAGGAGTACCTGTTCGCCCCGGACGACGAGCGCGCACGGAGTGCCGAGGACACCGCGGTGTTCGCCTCCGACGAGTTCGCGACGAACGGCTTCGGGTCGGACGGCTTCACGCCGGCCGGCGGTACGCCGCGCGGTGCCTCAGGCCGGGGCGGCGCGGGCCGTCGTCGTAAGCGCAGGGCCGTGACGCCGGTCAAGACCGGTCTGCTCGGAATGTCGGCGGCCGTCGCCCTCGGCACGGTCGCGGTGGCCACGGGCGTGGTGCCCGGCCTCGACAACTACCGGCTGGGCGGCGGCGCCGGCGACCGGGTCCAGGCCGCCGACTCACCCACCAACTCGGCCTCCGAGCAGGGCGGCACCTCCGGCTCCGCCGAGACCGACCGCGACGGTACGTCGACCAGCCGCGACGCCGGCCGTTCCACCTCGCCCCCGGCCTCCGCACCGTCCTCGGCCCCCGCCTCGCCCTCCCCGTCGGCCTCGACGGCGTCGCCGAGCGAGTCGGCGACCACGGAGAAGCCGAAGACCACGCCGACGAAGGAGCCGAGGAAGACCCCGTCCAAGGCGCCGACGAAGGCTCCGGAAAAGGTCCCGGAAAAGGCCAAGGCACCGGTCACGGTCTCGGCTGAGGTCCAGGCCGCCGCCGAGGTGCTCCAGCTCGTCAACGAGGAGCGCGCCAAGATCGGGTGCAGTGCGGTCTCCGCGAACAGTTCGCTGGCCGACCTCGCGCAGGACTTCAGCGAGGACATGGCGGCACGGGGCTTCTTCGACCACACCGACCCGGACGGCGCGTCCCCGTGGGACCGTGCCACGAAGGCCGGCATATCGGACCTCGGCGGCGAGAACATAGCCCGCGGCCAGGCCGACGCGGCAGCCGTGATGCAGGCCTGGATGAACAGCCCCGGCCACCGCGCCAACATCCTGAACTGCGACTTCAAGACCTTGGGCGTCGGCGTGCACCTCGGCTCCGGCGGCCCTTGGTGGACACAGGACTTCGGCTACTAGGGCATGTTCCGGGGCGGGAAAGGGAGTCGGCGGAGCGGATCGGCAGCTCATCGCCGGCGACGAAGGAAGGCACTAACCCTCAGTTAGTGCAACCTGTTGGTTAGCGCTGTGGTCGCGTACGCTTGACCCATGACCGGCATTCAGGAGCGCACCCCGGAGCAGGATCTCCCGTACGACGTGTTCGCCAAGGCCTGCCCCTCGCGCGGCACGCTGGAGCACGTCACGGGACGCTGGGGCACTCTCACCCTGGGAGCCCTGCACGAGGGTTCGCTTCGCTTCAACGAGCTGCGCCGGCGCGTCGACGGCGTCAGCGAGAAGATGCTGTCCCAGACGCTGCACGCGCTGGAGCGCGACGGCCTGGTGCACCGCGAGGCCCAGTCGACCAACCCGCCCCGTGTGGACTACGAACTGACCCCCCTGGGCCATGAGGTCGCCGAGCGGCTGCTGGGCCTGATCCACTTGGTGGAGGGGCGGATGGACGAGGTCCTCGCGTCCCGCGGGCGTTACGACGAGACGCGCGGCGGCCGCTGACACTTGGGGCAGAAGTAGCTGGACCGGTTCATCCAGGGCCGTCGGCGCATCGGTGTGCCGCAGCGCTTGCAGGGCAGGCCCTCGCGCCCGTAGGCGTCCAGCGACCGGTCGAAGTAGCCGGACTCGCCGTTGACGTTGACGTACAGGCTGTCGAAGCTGGTGCCGCCGACGGCAAGGGCCTCACGCATCACGTCCCGGACGTGGCCGAGCAGTTCGAGGGTGCGCGGGCGGGTGAAGCCGGCCGTGGGACGGTCGTAGTGGAGGCGGGAGCGCCACAGCGCCTCGTCCGCGTAGATGTTGCCGACTCCGCTGATCAGCGACTGGTCGAGCAGGGCCCGTTTGACGGTGGTGCGCTTGCGGCTAAGTGCCTGGTGGAAGGCCTCGTCGTCGAACCGCGGGTCGAGCGGGTCGCGAGCGATGTGCGCGATGACGTCGGGCAGGCCGTCGGCGGTGGTCTCGTGCAGCGACAGACCGCCGAAGGTGCGCTGGTCGACGAACCGCAGTTCGGTGGCGTGCGCGTCGGCGAAGCGGACCCGGATTCGCAGATGCTTCTCGTCCGGTGAACCCTGCGGCTGCACCAGGAGCTGACCGCTCATGCCGAGGTGCGCCAGGATCGCCTGCCCGGTGTCCTCCAGCGGCAGCCACAGATACTTGCCGCGGCGGCTCGGCACACCGACCCGGTGACCCTTGAGGCGGTGCGTGAAGTCGTCGGCGCCGGCCAGGTGACGGCGTACGGCGCGCGGGTGCAGGACCTCGGCCTCGGCGACCGTGCGATGGGCGACCCACCGCTCCAGACCCCGCCGGACGACCTCGACCTCGGGCAACTCGGGCATAGGGACCCGTCACTCCCTCATCTACGGACCGAGCGCCCGCCCCTGCTGCGGGACGAGCGCTCGGTGCACGTCAGTGCTGTCGGTAGCGGCGATGCCGCCGGAACCGGCAGTGCTGTTGTCAGGCGGAGGCGGACTCCTGCTCCGCGGAGCCGTCAGCGGCCACCACGGCCTGAGCCGCCTTGGCGCGCTCGTCCGCCTCGGCCCTGATGGACCTCCAGGCGGACTCGGCGGCCTGCTGCTCCGCCTCCTTCTTGCTGCGGCCGGTGCCGGTGCCGTACGAGACGCCTCCGACGCGGGCGGCAGCAGTGAAGATCTTCTCGTGATCGGGACCGGTCTCCGTGACCAGGTACTCGGGCACGCCGAGCCCTTCGGTCGCGGTGAGTTCCTGGAGACTGGTCTTCCAGTCCAGGCCGGCACCGAGGTTGGAGGACTTCTCGATCAGCGGGTCGAAGAGGCGGTGCACCAGTTCGGAGGCCGCGTCGAGGCCCTGGTCGAGATAGACCGCGCCGATCACCGCTTCAAGGGTGTCGGCGAGGATGGACGCCTTGTCCCGGCCGCCCGTGCCCTCTTCACCCCGGCCGAGCCGGATGAAGGAACCCAGGTCAAGACCACGACTGACCTCCGCCAGCGCACGCGAGTTGACCACCGCGGCCCGCAACTTGGCCAGTTGGCCTTCGGGCAGGTCGGGGTGGGTGCGGTACAGCGTGTCCGTGACGACGAGGCCGAGCACGGAGTCCCCGAGGAACTCCAGCCGCTCGTTCGTCGGCAGACCGCCGTTCTCGTATGCGTAGGAA
Organism: Streptomyces sp. ID05-39B; assembly: GCF_033794725.1. Taxonomy (NCBI): domain Bacteria; kingdom Bacillati; phylum Actinomycetota; class Actinomycetes; order Kitasatosporales; family Streptomycetaceae; genus Streptomyces; species Streptomyces sp. ID05-39B. The sequence goes on from NZ_JARGEF010000159.1 coordinate 14,242, forward strand.
CGGTGGGTCAGCGCACGCACCAGAAGGGCGGACTCGAGCTGATAGCCGAGCCGCCCTTCCAGAAGCGTGTGGGACGAGGCTGTGTTCTCCGCCTTTTTCTTGGCGACTGAATCCGCCTTGGCGTCAGACATGAAGCCTCTCACCAGCCGCTCAGACCTCGAGGACCTGGCGCTTGTTATAGGTGCCGCAAGACGGGCACGCGATGTGCTGCAGCTTGGGCTCGTGGCAGCGCTCGCACGACACCAGGTTGGGGACCGCAGCCTTCCACTGCGACCGGCGGTGGCGCGTGTTGCTGCGCGACATCTTCCGCTTCGGAACAGCCACGGCTACTTCTCCTGCTTCTCGGCGGCGCGTGCTGATCGAGGCGCGTCGCCGCTCATCTCGTCCTTCTCGCCGTCTTCAGGTGAACCGGCGAGTCCCTGCAGTGCCGCCCAACGGATGTCGACGGCGTCATGGTGGTGGTCCGGGTCGTCCGCCAGCCGCACTCCGCATTCGGAGCACAGACCGGGACAGTCGTCCTGGCACACCGGCTGCATCGGCAGTGCGAGCACCACCGCATCACGCAGCACAGGCTCGAGGTCGAACAAGCCGTCCTCGAGAAAGAGCCTGTCCTCGTCTTCCTCGGCGTCGTCGGCCGGTTCCGCTTTCACGCGGCCCCGGTCGTCGGCGTCAGGGTACGAAAACATCTCCTGGAAGTCCGCTTCGAGCTCCAGCTCGACCGGCTCCAGACACCTTACGCACTCCCCCTCGGCCTGTGCACGGGCGGTGCCTGTGACGAGCACTCCGTCCATGACCGACTCGAGTCGGAGTTCCAGCTTCACCGGGGCGCCTTCCGGCACTCCGATGACCCCTTGGATACCGAGATCCGCGGGGGCTTCGATCTCACGGGACAGGCGCTGGAGCGCGCCAGGACGCCGCCCCAGCTCGTGTGTGTCGAACACGAGAGGATTGCGGTGGTCAAGGCGGGCGTTCAGGGCCATTCCTGCTTTCGATCTTCCGTGCTGTGGGGGGCCGCCGCCCTCAGGTGTTGCGGGCAGCAGCGATCGCGGACCTACACGCGACCGAAGAGCCAGGATACTGGAGCATGCGCCCACAGCCCAATCCGGGTCCCGGGCTCCGCCCCGGACCCCGTTCCGGGCGTCTCCCGGGGCCCGCTGCTACAGGCCGCGGCCCTGTTCGTAGGCGCGCAGCTGCTCGGCGCTGATCATGCCGGTGTCGAACAGGCTGGCCTCTTCGAGGGCGTATCCCGACTGCTCCTGCTGGGGCAGCTGAGACGCCTGAGGCTGCTGCTGCCCGGCCTGCTGCGGGTCGTACGGCGCCTGCTGGGCGTCGTAGCCCTGGAAGGGGGCACCTCCCGCCGGAGCGTAGCCGGGGGCGGCGTAGGGGTCGGCCTGCTGGTAGCCGTAGGCGTCCTGCTGCTGGCCGTAGCCCTGCTGCTGGTAGGCGCCCGCGTACGGGTCCGGCTGCTGCTGGTAGGGATAGGCCTCCTGCGGCTGCTCGTACGTCCGCTGGGCGGGCTGCTCGGCCGGGGTCTCCTGCTCGGTGAGGGTGACGAGGTCGGCGAGGTAGTCGGCGTCGGAGGAGTGCTGGAACGTCGTCTGGTCGTCGGCGAGGGAGCTGAGGTCGTCGCTGGCGATCCGGCCGTGCAGCTTCTGCCGGCCGCGGCCGACGGCGTCCAGGGTCTTGGCGAGGACCGCCTCGAAGGCGCCGAGCTTGACGTCGACGTAGGCGTCGGCGTCTCGGCGCAGGGTCTCGGGGTCGTGGCTGCGCTCGGGGGCGTCCTCGTCCGTGTAGCCCTGCTCGTCGACGCCGGGACCGGTGCCGAGGAGCCTCTCGCGGCCACGGCCGACGGAGCCGAGGGTCTTGGTGAGGACGACCTCGAAGTTGGCGAGCTTGGAGTCGACGTAGTCGTCGGCCTCGGCGCGGATGTCCTCGGCCTCCTTGCGGGCCTCGGCCAGGATGCGGTCGGCCTCGGCCTGGGAGCGGCGGGCGATCTCGGTGCCGGAGATCAGGGAGCCGCGCTCGGCGTGCGCGGTGGAGATGATCCGGTCGGCCTCCTGGCGGGCCTGCTCGACCATCTGCTCGCGGCCGCCGATCAGTTCCCGGGCCTGGGCGAGGGAGTCGGGCAGGGCCGCGCGCACCTCTTCCAGCAGGGCGAGCAGGTCGGCGCGGTTGACCACGCACGAAGCCGACATCGGCATCGACCGGGCACTGGAGACCGCCGTGACGATCTCGTCGAGCTTCTTCTGCACGTCCACCGGTTGCTCGCCACTCTCTACAGCTGTCTTGGAGACGGACGGAACGACTCTACGGCCATGCGGTGTCCACGGACACCGGGTGACGGGCCGTCAGGCACTCTGACCGACCGGCAAGGGGAGGGCGGGAGAAGGAGCGGGGTCCGGGACGTGCAGCTGCACGGCGGAGGAGGGAGTGATGGCGGAGCCGGTGGGGCCCCTTCCGCTCATGGGGGTCCCCCGCTCGAGCGGAGCCGAGAGTGGGGGGAAGCCGACGGTGGGGAGCCCGACGACAGCGCGGCTGGGGGTCCCCCACGCCCTTGAGGCAGTGGGGCAGTGCGTGCGGGGGCCCGCGACGCCGCCCTCCCCTCGCCGGTCGGTCTCAGTCCTGGCGCAACCGCTCGGCGAGTGCTTCGAGGACCAGCGGCGGGACCAGGTGGGACACGTCGCCGCCCCAGGTCGCGACCTCTTTGACCAGGGAGGACGACAGAAAACTGTAGGTGGGGTTCGTGGGGACGAACAGCGTCTCGACGCCGGAGAGCCCGTTGTTCATCTGGGCCATCTGCAGCTCGTAGTCGAAGTCGCTGACCGCGCGCAGGCCCTTGACGATGGCCGGGATGTCGCGCTGTTTGCAGAAGTCGACGAGGAGGCCGTGGAAGGCCTCGACGCGGACGTTTCCGTACTCGGCGGTCACCTCGCGGATCAGGTCGATCCGCTCCTCGATCTCGAACAGGCCCTTCTTGGACTTGTTGATCATCACCGCGACATAGACCTCGTCGTACAGACGGGAGGCGCGGGAAATGATGTCGAGATGTCCGTTGGTGATGGGGTCGAACGACCCGGGACAGACGGCGCGGCGCACTTGGGATCCCTCGCTCTCCGGTCCGGTCATCGTGCGTCTTCGCACGTAGAGGCGGCGCGACCGTACCAAAACGTTCCCTCGCCGTAACGACGGGACCGGATCGCTTCGAAACCGTCCGGCCAGTCGAAGGTGCCGCCTCTGGTGCTGCGCTCCACGGTGACGAGGGCTTCCGCCGCGAGCCACCCCTGCGAGCGGAGTGTGAGCAGGATCTCGCGAAGATCGTCGTCGGTGACGGCGTACGGAGGGTCGAGGAAGACGAGCTGGTACGGCTCCGCCGGCGGGGTCTGGATGATCTGCCGGGCCTTGCCGGCCCGGACCTCGGCACCGGGCAGGCCGAGGGTCCTCACGTTCTCCCGGATGGTGCGGGCCGCCCGCGCGTCGGCCTCGACGAGCAGGGTGTGGCTCGCGCCCCGGGAGAGGGCCTCCAGGCCCACGGCCCCGGAGCCGGCGTACAGGTCCAGGACGCGTTCGCCGTCGAGGGGGGCGCCACCCAGCAGGGACTGCCAGGTGGAGAAGAGGGCCTCGCGTGCGCGGTCGGAGGTGGGGCGGGTGCCGGTCCCTGGCGGGACGGCCAGGCGACGTCCGCCGGCTCGGCCGGCGATCACGCGGGTCATCTTCGGTCCTTGGTCGGGGGCGTCTTCGGTTTCATTGTCGCTGGTCGCGCACGCGCTGCGGTAGCCGCATCCGGATGAGGGACCCGCGCCTCGCGGGCCGTCCGGCTCACCCCTTCTCCAGGTACTGCTCCCGCTCCTGGTCCACCAGGGCGTCCAGGGCCGTCCGAAGGCCGGGAAGTCCGGTCAGCTCCGGGTCCGCCGCGACGATCGCCGCCGCCTCTTGCCTGGCCTCCGCGATGATCTCCTCGTCCTCGATGACGGCGAGTACGCGCAGGCTGGAGCGCACGCCGGACTGGGCCTGGCCGAGGACATCGCCCTCGCGGCGCTGTTCCAGGTCGATGCGGGACAGCTCGAAGCCGTCGAGGGTCGCGGCGACCGCGTCGAGTCGCCGGCGGGCGGGACTTGCCTCGGACATCTCGGAGACGAGGAGGCAGAGCCCGGGGGCCGAACCGCGGCCGACCCGGCCACGGAGCTGGTGCAGTTGGGACACGCCGAAGCGGTCGGCGTCCATGATCACCATCGCGGTGGCGTTCGGCACGTTGACCCCGACCTCGATGACGGTCGTGGCGACCAGGACGTCGGTGTCCCCCGCGGCGAAGCGCCGCATGACGGCGTCCTTGTCGTCGGGCGGCATACGGCCGTGCAGGACCTCGATCCTGAGCCCCTGGAGCGGGCCGCGGGCGAGCTGGTCGGCCACCTCCAGGACGGCGAGCGGGGGGCGCTTCTCGGCCTCGTCCTCCGGGGTCTTCTTCCTGGCCTTCCTGGGGTCGTCCTCCTCGTCGCCGATGCGGGGGCAGACCACGTACGCCTGATGGCCGCCCTCGACCTCCTCGCGGACCCGGTCCCAGGCACGGGCCAGGAAGTGCGGCTTGTCGGCGGCGGGGACGACATGGCTGGCGATCGGGGACCGCCCGGCCGGGAGCTGGTCCAGGACCGAGGTCTCCAGGTCGCCGAAGACGGTCATGGCGACCGTGCGCGGGATGGGCGTGGCGGTCATGACGAGGAGGTGCGGAGGCTGCTTGCCCTTGCCGCGCAGGGCGTCCCGCTGCTCGACGCCGAACCTGTGCTGTTCGTCGACCACGACCAGCCCCAGATCGTGGAACTGCACCTTGTCCTCGATCAGCGCGTGCGTGCCGATGACGATGCCGGCCTCGCCGGTGACGAGGTCGAGCAACGCCTGCCGCCGCCCGGCGGCCCCCATCGACCCGGTGAGCAGCACCACCTTGGTGGCGTCCTCGACCCCGCCGAGCATCCCGCCTTCGGCCAGGTTCCCCATCATCTCCACGACGGACCGGTGATGCTGCTGGGCGAGCACCTCGGTGGGCGCGAGCATGGCTGCCTGCCCACCCGCGTCGACGACGGCGAGCATGGCGCGCAGGGCCACCATTGTCTTTCCGCTACCGACCTCCCCCTGGAGCAGCCGGTGCATCGGGTGGCTCGTCGCCAGGTCGTCGAAGATCTCCTTCGAGACCTTCAGCTGGCCCTCGGTGAGAGTGAAGGGGAGCCGGTCGTCGAAGGCGGAGAGCAGGCCGTCGGGGGCGGGCTTGCGGGG
>NZ_JARGEF010000015.1:0-61762 GCF_033794725.1 Streptomyces sp. ID05-39B
CGCCCTGCCCGCCCTGCCCGTCGGGGCCTTCCGGTCCCTCCGTGCTCTCCGTGCTCTCCGTGCTCTCCGTGCCTACCGGTGCGGGCGGCGGTTCCGCGAGCCGTGCCGCGACCTCGTCGAGGCCTCCCTCGGCGCGGAGTTCCACGAGTTCGGCGAGGTTCCAGGCGGCGGCGCCCACCACGCTGAGGCTGCGCGGCCCGCGCCGCTGCACCACCCCGCGCACCAGCAGCAGCCAGGAGTGGAAGACGGTGTGGGCGCAGGCGTCGTGGGAGTCGTCGAAGAAGGCGAGGTCGACCAGCCCGGTGCCGTCGTCCAGCGTGGAGAAGATGACCCGCTTGCCGGAGCGGATCGGCGGGGTCTGGGTGGCCGCCTTGGCGCCCGCGACCAGCACCGTCTCGCCGTGCCGCGCTTCGCGCAGTTGCCGCGCCGACATCACGCCCAGCTCGTTGAGGAACTCCCGGTGGTCGTCCATCAGATTGCGCGAGGCGTCCATCGACAGCACCCCCAGCTCGGCACTGAGCCGCTCCGCCGAGGAGAGGTCGGGCAGCCCGGCGGGAGCGGTCTTCCGGCCTCCCGCCAGGGGGAGTTGGCCTCCGCCACCACCTCGCGAGCCTCGGTGAAGCTCCGTCAGATGCAGTTGGAGATCACGCCGGTTGGCGCCGAAGGCGTCCAACGCGCCGACCTGGGCCAGTCGTTGGGCGAGCGGGCGGCTGGGCCGGGCCCGTTCCCAGAAGTCGAGCAGCGAGGCGTACGGCTGTCCGTCCGCGATCCGCTTCGCCTCGGCCTCGCTGATGCCGTGCACGTCGGAGAGGGCGAGCCGCAGACCCCAGACCACAGGGGATTCAGACACCAGTTCGATACAGTGGGCGACGCCCGACCGGTTCACGTCCAAGGGCAGGATCGGCACCCCGCGCCGCCGTGCGTCCGCCAGCAACAGCCGCTTCGGGTACATCCCGGGGTCGTGCGTGAGCAGCCCGGCGTAGAAGGCGGCCGGGTGGTGCGCCTTCAGCCAGGCCGACTGGTACGTCGGTACGGCGAAGGCGACCGCGTGCGCCTTGCAGAAGCCGTAGGACCCGAAGGCCTCGACGATCTCCCAGGTCCGCCGGATCGTTTCCGCGTCATAGCCGTTCGCCGCCGCCCGCTGCCCGAACCACACCTTGATCCGCCCCTGCGACTCCGGGTCGGACAGCCCGCGCCGGATCCGGTCCGCCTCGCCGCGCCCGCAGCCGGTCATGATCGCGACGATGTCGATGATCTGCTCGTGGAAGACGACGACCCCGTACGTCCCCTTCAGCGGCTCCGCCAGGTCCTGGTGCGGGTAGCGGACGGGCGCCCGCCCGTGCCGCGCCTCGATGAACGGCCGCACCATGTCGGCGGCGACCGGCCCCGGACGGAACAGCGAGATGTCGACGACCAGGTCGTGGAAGGTGGCCGGCTGGAGCCGCCCGACCAGATCACGCTGGCCCGGCGACTCGATCTGGAAGCAGCCCAGCGTCTCGGTGGAACGGATGAGCCGGTACGTCGCCGGGTCGCCGGGGGGCACCGCGTCCAGGTCGATCCGCTCCCCCGTCGCGCGCTCCACCTCCGTGACCGCGTGCGCCATCGCCGACTGCATCCGCACCCCGAGCACATCCAGCTTGAGCAGCCCGAGGTCCTCGACGTCGTCCTTGTCGAACTGCGCCATCGGGAACCCCTCGCCGCTGGTCGGCATGACCGGCGTACGGGAGAGGAGGGAGGCGTCGGAGAGCAGGACCCCGCAGGGGTGCATGGCGATTCCGCGCGGGAGGGCGTCGAGGGCCTCGACCAGCTCCCACAGCTTTCCGTACTTCTCCCGCCCCGCCGCGAGCGGCCTCAGTTCGGGCAGCTCAGCCAGGGCCGCGCGGGCGTCCCGCGCCCGGATGTGCGGGAAGGACTTGGCGACGCGGTCGATCTCGGCGGGGTCCATGGACAGGGCCGCGCCGACGTCCCGGATCGCGTGCCGGACGCGGTACGTCTCCGGCATCGCGACCGTCGCGACCCGCTCGGTGCCGAACCGGCCGATGATCGCGCGGTAGACCTCCAGCCGGCGCGCGGACTCCACGTCGATGTCGATGTCGGGCAGCACCACCCGCTCCTTGGACAGGAAGCGTTCCATCAGCAGCCCGTGCTCGACGGGGTCGGCATGGGCGATGCCGAGGAGGTGGTTGACCAGCGAGCCCGCGCCGGAGCCGCGCGCGGCGACCCGGATGCCCATGTCCCGTACGTCGTCCACCACCTGAGCGACCGTCAGGAAGTAGGAGGCGAAGCCGTGGTGGGCGATGATGTCCAGCTCGTGGTGCATCCGCTCCCAGTAGTCGCGCCGCCCGTCGTAGCCGCGCCGGACCATTCCCGCCGCCGCCCGCGAGGCCAGGGTCCGCTGGGCGGTGCGGCGGCCGGCGCCGACGAGGTGCGGTTCGGGGAAGTGGACGGTGCCGATGCCGAGGTCGTCCTCCGGGTCGACCAGGCACTCGGCGGCCGTCGCCCGGGTCTGCTCCAGCAGCCGGTGGGCGGTGTCCCGCCGGAAGCCCGCGGCCTCCACGATCCGCTCGGCGGCGCGCAGCATGGCGTCCGCGTCCTTCAGCCAGGCCTCGCCGGAGTCCAGTTCCCCGGCCGGGTCGATGGGCACCAGGCGGCGGGCGGCGTCCAGGACGTCGGCGACCGGGCCGTGGCCGGGGTCGGCGTACCGGACGGCGTTGCTGAGCACCGGGCGGATCCGCTGTTCGGCGGCGAATCCGACGGTACGGGCGGCGAGGCGCAGGGAGCCGGGTCCGGTGCCCGTCCGGCCGTGCCAGACGGCCTCCAGACGCAGGGCGTCGCCGTAGGCCTCCCGCCAGGGGGTGAGGAGCCGGGCCGCGCGGTCCGGCCGCCCCGCGGCGAGGGCGCGGCCGACGTCGGAGGCGGGGCCGAGCAGCACGGTCAGGCCGTCGCCGTGGTTGTCCTCCCAGGTGAGCAGAGGGGTGTCCGGGGCGGTGTGGGCGGCGGTGACGACGCGGCACAGGTCGGCCCAGGCCCGGGCGCCGTCGCGGGCGAGGAAGGTGACACGGGGTGCCGACTCGTCGACGAAGGCGCCTCCGCGGACAGGGTTGCGGCGCCTCTCCTTGCGCACCGGCTCGGGGGCGGCCACCGCCAGGTCCACCCCGAACAGCGGACGTACGCCCGCCTTCGCGCAGGCCTTGGCGAAGCGGACCGTACCGGCGAGGGTGTCACGGTCGGTGAGGGCGAGGGCGTCCATGCCCCGCTCGAAGGCACGCTCGGCTAGCCGCTCCGGGTGGGAGGCGCCGTAGCGCAGAGAGAACCCGGAGACGGTGTGCAGATGCGTGAAACCCGGCACACGCACCTCCCGCACTCGTGAGTCCGACCGAGCCCGCCGGGTCCGGGTGCCAGGTCCCGGAAACAGACTCTCGAACGTTTGTTCCCAACTCTCTCACCCCCACCATAGACCAAATCCCGAACGTGTGTACGACATCCGTTCGGCCGCCTCCCACCTGCGCAAACGCCCCCGGCACCGGACGGTGAGGACATGTCACAGGCCGCCGGCGAACCCGACCGTTCGTTCCTCGCGGAGGTGAAGGACGCGGTCACTCCGCGCGCCACCCTGCTGGTCATCGGCGTGCTCGCCCTCCACCTGCTCTTCATCGCCTCCTACGTGGGCGCGCTGCACGACCCCACGCCCGAGGACGTGCCCTTCGGGGTCGTCGCGGCAGGGGCCTCGGCCCAGCGGACGGTCACCCGGCTGGAGCGGCTACCGGGCGCGCCGCTGGATCCGCGCACGGTGGCCGACCGGGCGACGGCCCGCAAGCAAATCCTGGAGAGGAGGATCGACGGCGCGCTGGTCGTCGACCCGGCCGGCACCACCGACACCCTCCTGGTCGCCACCGGAGGCGGCCGGGTGCTGGCCACCACCTTGGAGGCACTCACCGCCCGCGTGGCGAAGTCCGAGGGCCGCACGGTACGGACCGTCGACGTGGCCCCGGCCGACACCGGCGACGCCAACGGCCTGTCGTCCTTCTACGTGACCGTGGGCTGGTGCGTGGGCGGCTACCTCTGCGCGTCGATCATGACGATCAGCGCGGGCGCCGCCCGCTCCACGCCGAGACGGGCGGTGATCCGCCTCGTCGCCATGGCCCTCGTCGCGCTCGTCGGCGGACTCGGCGGCGCCCTGATCGTCGGACCGGTCCTGGGGGCGCTGCCCGGCAGCTTCCCGGCCCTCTGGGGGCTCGGCGCCCTGGTCGTCTTCGCCGTCGGCGCGGCCACGCTCGCCTGCCAGGCCCTGTTCGGGCTCGCCGGTATCGGCCTGGTCATCCTGATCGTGGTGATCCTGGGCAACCCGAGCGCGGGCGGCGCCCTCCCGCCCCCGCTGCTCCCGCCCTTCTGGAAGGCGATCGGCCCGGCACTGCCGCCCGGCGCGGGAACCTGGGCCGCACGGTCGATCGCCTACTTCGAGGGCAACGCCGTCACGGCCGCCCTGCTGGTCCTGTCGGCATGGGCGCTCGCCGGAACCGCGATCACCCTGCTGGCGGCGGCACTGCGCACACGGCGGGCCGCCGCTCAAAACCACCCCCGCACCACGCGGAAGTCCCGCCCCTCGCGCGCGGGGCGGGACTCCTGAGGACCGAAGGCCGCTACGTCAGCCGATCTGGGTGCCCGTCGCCGACAGCGCCTCCGTCACCGGCTGGAAGAACGTCTCCCCGCCCGAGGTGCAGTCGCCGCTGCCGCCCGAGGTGAGGCCGATCGCGCTGCCGCCCGAGAAGAGGGAGCCGCCGCTGTCGCCGGGCTCGGCGCAGACGTCGGTCTGGATGAGCCCGTTGACGATGTCGCCGTTGCCGTAGTTCACGGTGGCGTCCAGGCCGGTGACCGTGCCGTCGTGCACCTGGGTCGTCGAGCCGCTGCGGGTGACCTTCATACCGACGGTGGCCTCGGCGGCGCCGGTGATCGCCTGGGCGGAGCCGTTGTAGAGGTTCACCTCGCTCGGGTGGGCGACCTCGGCCGTGTACTTGACCAGGCCGTAGTCGTCGCCGGGGAAGCTGGAGGTCTCGTTGGTGCCGATCTCGGCGCCCGAGGAGTCCGACCAGGTCGAGACCGACTCGGTGCAGTGACCGGCGGTCAGGAAGTACGGCTCGCCGCCCTTGACCACGTTGAAGCCGAGCGAGCAGCGCCCGCCGCCGCCGGTGATCGCGTCGCCGCCCGCCACCAGGGGCTTGAACTCCCCCTTGCTGCGCTGGAGTTCGGCCTTGGCGCCGAGGCCCTCGACGACCTTGGTGAGCTTGGCCCACTCGGCGGCGGAGACCGTGCGGTCGGCGGTGACGACGACCTTGTTGGTGGTCGGGTCCGTCACCCAGGCGGTGCCCGGGATGGTCGCGTCCTTCTTGAGCGTCGTACGGGCGCTCGTCAGCTCGGCGAGGGAGTTCTGAACGAGTCTGGCCTCGGCGCCGGCCGCCTCGACGGTCTTCGCGGCCGCCTCGTCGAGCACGTTCACCACGAGGCTCTTGCTCTGCGCGTCGTAGTAGACGCCTGCCGCGTCGGCGCCGAGGTCCTCGCCGAGCGTCGAGCCGAGCTTTCCGGCCGCGAAGGCGGAGAGGAGCCGGGGCTCGGGGGTGGCCGGGGTTTCGCTGGCGTTCGCAGTCTGGAAGGTGACTCCTGCGGCTACGAGAGCGGTGATGCCCGCTCCCGTCATGACGGCCCGTCGCCTGGGTATGCGTCGGTGCTTCAACTCGGGTCCTCCTGTGGGGGACGGACCGGACGGCTATGGGGGCCGTCGCGGCCCGGAAGGCTGGGTTGACGGGCGTTAACTCTTCCTAACCGCACAGGGCGCACACAAGGTCGAACGAAGGACGCGCACAGGGTGAGCACCCCGCGCCCTCCACACCTTCACCACCCCGGGGGCCAACACGGGGTAAATCACCGGTAGTTCAGTTTGCAAATACTACGCGCGTCACATCAGCCCGCGCGTCGGGCACGCGAGAGCCCCCGCACGCCGGCTTCCGTTCTAGTGGTCGTCGCAACACCCCAGTTCAGGGGATGCGATGGACTTCAAGGTCCGGGAGAGCCGCAAGGAGCAAGGGCCCCGCAAGCTGCAACGAGAGCGGGAGGAATACTTCCGGCTCATGCAGCTGGGGTTCGGCAATCTTGAGGCGTGCAGACGCGTAGGGGTCAACCCTCGGACCGGTCGTGAGTGGCGCAACGGCCGGCCCGAGGGGCGTAAGAAGCGTCCGAGGCCACCCGCGAATGCCGTGCGGGTGGCCTCGGGGCCGTCCCGGTACCTGACGGAAGACGAGCGGATCCACATCGCCGACCGGTTCCGGGAGAAGGCGACAGTCCGGGCCATCGCTGCCGAGCTGGGCCGCAGCCCGTCCACCGTCAGCCGGGAGATACGCCGCAACGGCATGCCTCTGCGCGGCGACCGCTCCCGCTGGGCCTACCGGCCGCATGCCGCTCAGCGTCGGGCTGAACAGCGCCGCCCGCGTCCCAAGCCCGGCAAGATCGGTCAGAACCCTGAGCTGCGAGACTTCATCCAGGACCACCTCACCAGGCGGTGGAGCCCAGAGCAGATCTGTCACGCTCTGCGCAGGCGCTTTCCCGACCGGCCGGAGATGCACGTGGTCCACGAGACGATCTACCAGGCCCTCTACGTCCAAGGCCGCGGAGAACTCCGCCGGGAGCTGACCCGGGCCCTGCGGACAGGACGCGCCATGCGCCGCCCTCAGCGCCAGGCCCACAGCCGTCAGCAGCGGTTCACACATCCCATGGTGATGATCAGTGACCGGCCGGCCGAGGCCGACGACCGGGCCGTGCCCGGCCACTGGGAGGGCGACCGTGCGACACGAAGTTGCACGAATTTGAGTGGGCTGACCGATTGGAGAGGCGGCTGAAGGTGGGGCCGTAGGCGCAGTCACGGGTCCGTGTCCGTATGACCCGTCCCCGCCCTTGACGTGCGACGCCGGTAACGGCGTGGTGCGAAGCTCAGGGGAAAGCCCAAGGACTCCCGTTCCATCCGGGAGTTACCGGCAAGGGGAAGACCGGACGGGTGAAGTCACATGAACTCCCGATGATGCCTCGTGATCCCAAGCCCCGCCGATGGGAAGTCCCAGCGGGGTGCATGGCTGGCCGCTGAGAAGCGGCAGGCGCTGGCCGGCAGAGGTCACTCCGGCCAGGTGGACACCGCCGCCTCGGGGTAAAGGGAGCACCCACCCCGGTCGTATCTCATTCGTGTGGAACGTGGAAACCCCGTTGGAGTCCGGGCCGTCGTGGCCCGGTCGGCCGACCGTGAGGAAGGCTCAACTCCCCAGCGGGAACAGGATGGCCCAAGAAGCTAATGCCGGAAGCCGAAAGGAAACGGGAACCCGGGGCACGATGACCGGCCTCTCCGCCGGTCGCCCCGCATAACCGTCCGGATACGGGTGTGCTGCCCGGACTCGAAAGGGTGCTGACGTGGGCCAGGTGAGTCTGTGCGGACTCACTGGACAAGGGCGACGGAACTGAGGGGCAAGTTGGACACCATGACGGACACGGCCGGAGCGGTCTCGGCCGTCCCGCCCGCCGTCGCGACGGTGAACGGACCCGAGGACGAAGACCTGGACTGGGCGTCGATCGACTGGCGCCGGGCCGAGGAAGACGTACGGCGTCTGCGGCAGAGAATCTTCACGGCGTCGCAGGCAGGGGACCTGAAGAAGGTCCGCAACTTGCAGAAGCTGATGCTCCGGTCCCGGTCGAACACGCTCCTGAGCGTGCGGCGGGTCACGGAGATCAATGCGGGACGCGCGACGGCGGGAGCCGACGGGAAGGTGGTGCTTCTGCCCCAGTCCAAGGCCGCGCTGGCCGACTGGGTCCAGCACCGTGCCCGGCCGTGGATTCCCAAGCCCGTCAAGCGGGTGTTCATCCCCAAGCCAGGGACGACGAAGAAGCGCGGACTCGGGATTCCCGTGATCGTTGACCGGTGCCTGCAAGCTGGGGCACTGGGGGCACTGGAACCCGAGTGGGAAGCGCGGTTCGAGCCGAAGTCGTACGGCTTCCGGCCCGGCCGCGGCTGTCACGATGCGATCGGGGCCATCTACTCCACGCTCAACGGGAAGAACCCGCAGCGTGTGTGGGTGCTCGACGCGGACCTGACGGCGGCGTTCGACCGAATCGACCACGAACGGCTGATGGCCGCGCTCGGCACCTTCCCCGCCCGGGGACTGGTCCGGCAGTGGCTGCAGGCCGGGGCAGTGGATCGAGGTCGGTTCGCCCCGACCGAAGCGGGGACTCCGCAAGGCGGAGTGATCAGCCCGTTGCTCTTCAACGTGGCCCTGCACGGGATGGAGGAAGCCGCAGGGGTCCGTTACTACACGACCGGCAGAGACGCCGGAAGCGCGCAGAGCGGGAGCCCCGTGCTGGTGAGGTACGCAGATGATTTTGTCGCGATGTGCACCAGCCGTGAACAGGCCGAACAGGTCAAAGAACGGCTGACCACATGGCTGACGCCCAGAGGGCTCGTCTTCCACGAGGACAAGACACGCATCGTCCACGCGGAGAGCGGGTTCGATTTCCTGGGGTTCAACGTCCGCCGCTATCACGGCAAGCTGCTGATCAAGCCGAGCACAGCGGCTCAACGACGGATCCGGGAACGGCTGAGTGCCGAGATGCTCGCCCTGCGAGGGGCCAACGCGGGAGCGGTGCTTAAGAAGATCAACCCGATCGTGAGGGGTTGGTCTGCCTACTACCGGACGGTGGTGTCCAGCGAGATCTTCACCGCGCTGGACAACCACATGTGGAAGCTCGCTTACAAGTGGGCCAAGCACAGCCACCCGAACAAGCCGAAGCACTGGATATCCGACAAGTACTTCGGCCGGTTCAACAAGTCCAGGAAGGACCGGTGGGTGTTCGGCGACCGCGATAGCGGCGCCTACCTGCTCAAGTTCTCCTGGACGAAGATCGTCCGGCACCAGTTGGTCAAGGGCAGGGCGTCTCCCGACGACCCGGCGCTGGAGCCGTACTGGGCCGAACGGCGTCGCAAGGGACCGCCTCCACCGGTCGACGGCATGACCGTGCGCCTTCTCCAGGCACAGCAAGGTCGTTGCCCGATCTGTCGAGGGCTTCTGTTGCACGCCGATCACCCGCCGCGAAGCCCTCAGGAGTGGGAAGCGTGGCGGGCCGTCATCAGGAAGGCGATCTCCAAGCAGTACATCGCTTTCCCAGGCGGCGGCTCACCGGGCGATCAACGGCTCCGTCTCCTTCACACCCTCTGTCAACGGCGGATGGAGCCGCCGGACTGACGAATCCTGCACCTTCTCCTGACCGCGAGCCCCTGAGGCTTGCTTGAGCCGTGTGCGGTGAACAGCTGCTTGCACGGTTCTGAGGGGGCGGGGACGCAGCAATGCGTCCCCGCTACCCGACTCATCGTCGGCAAGGACCACCGCTCGGCCATCGCCACGCTGGTGGAGCGCAGCACGCGCTACCTCATGCTGGTACACCTGCCCCAGGGCACCAGCGCGTCCGCCGTCCGCGACGCCCTGGTGGACACTGTTCAGACCTTGCCGGAGCACATGAAGAAGTCCCTGACCTGGGACCAGGGCTCCGAGATGGCCGGCCACCACACGTTCAGTGTCACCACCGGCGTCCCGGTCTACTTCTGCAACCCCGGCAGCCCCTGGCAGCGCGGCTCGAACGAGAACACGAACGGCCTGCTGCGGCAGTACTTCCCCAAGGGCACCGACCTGTCCCGCCACACCCGTGAGCACCTCGCCGCGGTTGCCGCCGAACTCAACAGCCGCCCGCGCAAGACGCTCGGCTGGGAAACCCCAACCGAGCGTCTATCTAAACTGCTCGCCACCACACGTCAGTGATCACGTGTTGCGACGACCACTGGAATCCGCCCGGTCGCGTGCGGGGGCTCTCCTGCGAGACGGAACAGGCCGTGACGGACTAGAACACGCTGACGCCGTACGCGTTCAGTGCCTCGACGACGGGCTGGAAGAACGTCGTGCCGCCGGACCTGCAGTTGCCGCTGCCGCCGGAGGTCAGACCGTAGGCCACGCCGTTGCTGCCGTAGAGCGAGCCGCCGGAGTCGCCGCCCTCGGCGCAGACGTTGGTCTGGATCATGCCGTAGACGACGTCGCCGCCACCGTAGTTGACGGTCGCGTTGAGCGCGGTGACCCGTCCGCTGTGGGTGCCGGTGGTCGAGCCGTCACGGTAGACGGTGGTGCCCACGGTCGGGTTGGCCGCGCGGGTGATGTCCACGCCCCCGGCGGTGCCCGACTTGGTGACCGAGGTGTTGGTGTACCGGACGATGCCGTAGTCGTTCGTCGGGAAGCTGGAGCCCGCCGTGGTGCCGAGCGTCGTGGTGTGGGACGAGTTGGACCACCACGTGCCGGCGCCGTCGGTGCAGTGACCGGCGGTCAGGAAGTAGTTGTTGCCCGCGCTGTCACGGACGTTGAAGCCGAGGGAGCAGCGCCAGCTACTCGCATAGATGGCGTCGCCACCTTGGATGTACTTCTGGAACGTGCCCTCGGTGCGCTTGATCGTCAGAGCGTCGGCGTCACCGCCGGCCTCCTTCTTGATCTTCGCGATCTCGGCCTGCGACACCGTGCTGTCGACGGTGACGACGAGCCGGTTGGTCTTGCTGTCGACCGCCCAGGCAGTGCCCGGGATGTCAGCCTTGAGCACCGAGTTACCGGCGCTCTTGAGTTCCGCGGCGCTGAAGGGGGTGGTGTCCGCGGCGTTCGCGTGGGGGATGGCGATGGCGGCGGCGGCCACGAGGCCGGTGGAGACGGCGATCAGCCGGGTGCGTCTCGTGATGCCGCTGGTGGTGGTGCGCTTGATCCTCACGTTTCGTTCCCTCCCAGGGGAATTCGGGGGGCCCGCGTGGGGTCGGGGCCCGTGAGGCGCAGTCGGGAGGCATCGGCCGTTCGGATTCCGTTCGGGGTTTCCTCCGGATTCCGGACACGCCATGCTCCTGACAAGCGCTGAGGGGGAGTATTCGGCCGAACGGCCGGTCGGCGCAAGGGCGCCTTTCGGCCGTCAAGCTTTGAATCAACCGGCCGAGCCGGCCACCGGTGGCCTGCCGCGAACCTGGTGTGCCGCACAGCGGAAAGCGCCCCGGTACGGACCAAGTCGAGCCGTACGGAGTGACGTCCGCACCCGGGACCGGCATCTTGGGCCGCACCCCTGCACCTTCGGCCACCCGGGCTCCGGGATGTCCGGAAGTCGCCCCTCCGGAACCTCACGTCCGCTCACGTCCGCTCACCTCCGCTCTCCCGCGATCTGCCCGACCGGCCGCGCCAGGCCCAAGTGCTCCCGCAGGGTGCCGCCCGGATAGAAGGTGCGGAACAGCCCCCGGTGCTGGAGCAGCGCCACCGTGCCGTTGACCAGTCGCTTCAGATCGCGGCGCGGTCCGACGGGGATCAGGTGGAAGCCTTCGACGACACCGTCCCGGTGCCAGGAGGTGATCAGGTCGGCGAGGTCGACGGGGCCGCGCCGGCGGAGGGGCCCCGCGCGCTTCGCCGGGGACCGCCCCCGCCATGGCCGGGCTCGGCGGCGTACTCGTCGTCACCGAGGCGCTCCTGCCCGCCCTCGACAGCGGCAAGTACGACGTCGGCATCGGCAACTTCGGCGTCACCACCGAGCGCCTGAGAACCGTCGACTTCGTCACCTACATCAGCAGTCGCAGCCGCAGCCGTCACAACAGCAGCTGTCGCAGCAGTTCGAGCAGCAGTCACAGCCCTCGCAGCAGTCGCCGCAGTCGCAGCGCCGGCACAGCCCCTCCTTGGACTCCCGGGTCCACGGGTCCTCGTACGAACCGCAGCACATCTGGCACGAACAGGCGAGGCCCGACCACACCAGGCATCCGGCGAGGAGGCCGCGCCGGTTGCGGTGCGGCGGCTGCGGGGGCGGCGGCGGACCGCCGGGACCGGACGGGGCGTACGGATTGCCCGGCGGCGGCCCGTACAGTTCGAGTCCGTGCTGCTCCGGCGCGTGCGCGTGTCCGCACGAGGCGGTGCCGAAGGCCCGGTCCACCGAGGTGCGCAGTTCGTGCACGAGCAGGACATGCGCCAGCTTGGCGTCCGTGAACTCCGCGTCACGCAAGGCCAGGCGGATGCCGTGCACGGCGTCGTCCGCGAGCCGCCGGGCCTCGACGAGCGAGGTCCCGGTGGCGGTGAGCGGGTTCCAGGCACCCGAGGCGGCGTCGGTCTCCCGGTCCTCCACGGCGTCGAGGAGATGGGCGAGCCGGCCGAAGAGGCGGCCGGCCTCGGCGAGCGGCTGGGCGTTGCCTGGCCGGCCGGCCAGGATCGCGGTGTGTGCGAAGGCCGCGGCGGTGGCCGTCTCGGTCGGTTCGGTGACGGTCAGCAGCGGTGTGCCGGGCCCGGCGAGGGTCTCGATGCCGATCTGCCGGTCCACGGCGTCCACCAGGACTGCCGTGTCGAATCCGACGGCGGACCCGCCGCGCGCACCGGCCCGCCCCCAGCTCGTGGCCACCCGGCGCGCGGCCAGAGCGACCGGCCGGCCTGCCAGCAGCCCGTCCCCGTCGGCGACATGGTCACGCACCTTGGCGGCGGCCAGCACCAGGGAGACGGCCGCCGCGAGGCGGGCCCCCTCGCCCTGGGCGACGGACGCGGAGCGCATACCGCGCAGCGGACAGGGCCCCGCCGTACGCCGCGATCCGTCGGACCGTTCGGTCTGAGCCTCCGTCAGAACCGAGACGAGCAGGCCGTCGTAGTTGGTGACGATCCTCGCGAACTGTCCGTGGTCGCGCCGCAGGGCGAGGCAGAGTCCGCACAAGTGCGCCATCCACTGGGTTTTGAGCCCTTCCCCGAGCCGGTGCCGGCACGGCCTCACGATCCCGAACATGTCCCGATCCCCCGTGATTTTTTGTTGATGCCCACGACATCGGGCGGCCATGGACACCGCCATGAGCTGCCGCATCGTATCGACCGGTTGTCACGCGGGAATGGCCACCCCGTTCACCCGTCCGCACCGCCACTCACCCGTACGCCGCGAAGAATCATATTTCACTCACAGTCAGCAGCCGTGTGGGTCGCGACCCTTGGGGCACCTGGACTCTCGACGGATCGGCTGTGCACCAGTACCGTCACAAACCCCCCGCGCGGCGTCTATCCACTTGGCGCGACATCCGCATCATGGACGACCATGGGGAATGCGGAAAGCAAGAAGACCGCTGTGAGAGGAGGCGTCCATGGGATCGGTACGCAAGGCGAGCGCCTGGCTTGGCCTCGTCGACGACAACAACGATGACGAGCGTTACTACGACGACGACTATTCCGAGGGGACCGACTCCGGGGACGCCTGGGTCACCGACCCGCGGGTCAAGGTCGCGGGCGACACGGCCGAGCAGAAGGGCCGCCGGATCGGCACCGTGACCCCGGACAGTTTCCGGGACGCACGGGCGATCGGAGAACTGTTCCGCGACGGTGTCCCGGTCATCATGAACCTCACGGCCATGGAGGCCGGCGACGCCAAGCGCGTCGTCGACTTCGCGGCCGGGCTGATCTTCGGCCTGCGTGGTTCCATCGAGCGGGTGTCGACCCGCGTGTTCCTGCTCAGCCCCGCCAACACCGAGATCGTCAACGGCGACCCGGCCGCGCACCGCGCGGACGGCTTCTTCAACCAGAGCTGAGGCAGGGCCGCTCGCCGGCCCTGCCCCCGCCCGGGGTCAGCGGAAGGCGTCGAGTCCGGTGAGCGCCTTGCCCAGCACGAGCTGGTGCATCTCGACGGTGCCCTCGTAGGTCAGCACCGACTCCAGGTTGGTGGCGTGCCGCATGACGGGGTATTCGAGGGAGATCCCGTTGGCCCCGAGGATCGTCCGCGCCGTACGGCAGATCTCGATCGCCTCCCGTACGTTGTTCAGCTTGCCGAAACTGACCTGCTCGGGACGCAGGCGGCCGGCGTCCATGCGCCGCCCCAGATGGTGGGCGAGCAGAATCCCCTTGTGCAGTTCCACCGCCATGTCGGCGAGTTTCGCCTGGGTGAGCTGGAAGCCACCGATCGGCCGCCCGAACTGCTCGCGTGACTTCGCGTAGTCGACGGCGGTCTCGAAGCAGGCCCGTGCCGCGCCCATGGCGCCCCACACGATCCCGTACCGGGCGTGCGACAGACAGCTGAGCGGCCCCTTGAGCCCGACGACCTCCGGCAGTACGGCGTCGGCGGGCAGCCGTACGCCGTCCAGCACGAGTTCGCTGGTGACGCTGGCCCGCAGGGACCACTTGTGCTTGATCTCGGGGGCGGAGAAGCCGGGGGCGTCGGTGGGCACGACGAAGCCCCTGATGCCGTCCTCCGTCTGCGCCCACACCACGGCGACGCCCGCGACGGACCCGTTGGTGATCCACATCTTGCGTCCGTCGAGGACCCAGTCGGAGCCGTCCCTCTTGGCGCGGGTCCGCATGCCGGCCGGGTCGGAGCCGTGGTCGGGCTCGGTCAGCCCGAAGCAGCCGATGACCTCACCGGCGGCCATGCGCGGCAGCCAGGTCTGCTTCTGCTCCTCGCTGCCGAACCGGTGGATGGCGTACATCGCGAGGGAGCCCTGGACGGAGACGAGCGAGCGGATCCCGGAGTCGGCGGCCTCCAGCTCCAGACAGGCCAGCCCGTACTGCACGGCACTGGCCCCGGCGCAGCCGTATCCCGTGAGGGACATCCCGAGCGCCCCGATCCCGCCCAGCTCCCGCGCCAGCTCCCGGAGCTGCGGCAGCTCGCCCTTCTCGTACCACTCGGCGACATACGGCAGCACCCGGTCACCGGCCCAGCCACGCACGGTGTCCCGTACGGCGAGGTCCTCCTCGCTCAGGAGATCGTCGATCCCGAGGGGGTCGGACGGATCGAACGGAGGCAGCACGGACCCTGAGGACGACGACATGATTCCCTCCGAAACCAGAAAACTAGCACCGCTAGTCACGTAACTTCCCCGACGTTACGACGCCTGGCGAACCCCGTCCAGCCCCCACTCCCCCAGCACCCGCGGGAGATACGGCCGGCCGGCCGTCAGGCCGAAACCCTCGAGTGCACAGCTTCCCGGGGCGCCGGCAGCTCCACCGCGGGTGCCTCGCACTGCATCACCCGCGGCAGCCGCAGCGCCATCACCGCGCCGAGCAGCAGCAGCCCCGCGCTCACCACGAGCGTCACATGCAGTCCGTGCACGAAGCAGTCCCGCGCCGTCTGCCGCAGAACCTCCCCGGCCGGGCCCCCGAGCCGCCCGGCGACCTCGTAGGCCTCGCCCAGCGAGTTCCCCGCGGCGGCCGACGCCGAGGCCGGCACCCCCGGCACCGAGGACAGCCCCGGCGCGTAGGCCGCGTTCATCACGCTGCCCAGCAGCGCGATCCCGATCCCGGCGCCCAGTTGGTAGGAGGTCTCCCCGATCGCCGCCGCCCCGCCGGCCTGCTCCGGCGGAGCCTCGCTCAGCATCGACTCGTACGCCCCGAACAGCGTCGTCTCCAGCCCGAAGCCCAGCAGCAGGAACCCGGCCAGCATCAGCCCCGCGTTGTCCGTCCCGCCCATCGAGGTCAGCAGGACGACCGCGACGGCCGTGAGGCAGAACCCGGCGCACACCATCCGCCGCGGCCCGAAGCGCCGCAGCAGCCGCGCCCCGGCGAGCCCGGCGGACATCGCGGCGAAGGTCAGCGGCAGCAGCCGCAGGCCCGTCTCCAGCGGGGACAGGTCCAGGACCAGCTGGAGGTACTGCGCCGCGATCAGTTCCAGACCGACCAGCGCCAGCATGGCCAGCACGATGCACCCCACCGCCGTGCTGAACGCCGGCCGCGCGAACATCCGCAGGTCCACCAGTGGATGCCTGCGCCGTCGCTGACGCCGTACGAACAGCACCATCAGCAGCGCGCCCGCCGCCAGCGGCGCCAGGGTGGAGGGGCCGAGTTCGCCGCCGCCCAGCCGCTTGACGCCCAGGACGGCTCCGAACAGTCCGGCGGCGGCCATCATCGCCCCGACCACGTCCCACGGCCCCTCCCCCGAGCCCTTCGACTCGGGCAGCAGCAGCCGTCCCACCGGCAGGCTGACCAGCATCAGGGGGATGTTGACGAGGAAGACCGAGCCCCACCAGAAGTGCTCCAGCAGGAAGCCGCCGAGCAGCGGACCGACCGCCGCGCCGACCGCGGCCACCGCACTCCAGATGCCGATCGCGAGCGCTCTCTCCCGCCGGTCGGGGAAGACCTGGCGCAGGATCGACAGCGTGGCGGGCATGATCATGGCGCCGCCGACGCCCAGCAGCCCCCGCGCGACGATGAGCACCTCGGCGGTGCCGGCGAACGCCGCCATCGCGGAGGCCACGCCGAACAGCGTGTAGCCGAGCAGCAGGATCCTTCTTCGGCCGACCCGGTCGCCGAGCGTGCCGAACAGGATCAGCAGCGAGGCGCAGACCAGCGGATAGGTGTCGACGATCCAGAGCAGTTCGATCCCGCCGGGCCGGAGGTCCTCGGTGACGGCGGGCACCGCCACGTGCAGCACGGTCGCATCGACGGCGACCAGGAGCAGGCTGACGCACAGCACCACCAGCACGACCCAGCGGTTGGCACCGGCCCCGGCCGCCCGACGGCGCAGCCGAACGGCGGCCGTGGTCGTCCCGGACATGAACGTACCTCCCAGAGTTCCCTCGGGTTCGGCGGGCTCGCGGGGTGGGGACTCCCCGGGGCTCGGCCGGAGAGGAGCGGTGGTCTCCGGCCCGCGCACTGAACGACGAGTGACACGCAGCGTACGCGAGTTCGTCCGTCGTCCACGTGGCGGACCTCTCACAGCCCTCGGACAACCATGTGGCGTACGCCACTCCCCTCACGGCCCGTCGCACCCCGGCGCACCCTCCGCTTCCGGGCCCCTCCGATAATCGTCCGGTGACCGATCTCGACACCCGCGTGGCACCGCCCGGCTCCGCGCCCCTGCGCCGGGCGGCCCCCGCCCTCCTGGGGTACGCGGCCGTGCGCGTCCTGGGGCTGCTCGCCCTCGCCGTGTGGAGCGCCGCGCGGGACAAGAGCGCGTACACCTTGCTGACGGCCCGCTGGGACTCCCTGTGGTACACCCGGGTCGCCGAGCTGGGCTACGGCTACGAGGTGCGGCTGCCGAACGGCGACGTCCACTCCAACCTGGCGTTCTTCCCGCTGCTGCCCTGGCTGGAGCGTCTGGTCGCGGCGGTGACCCCGCTGTCGTACGCCGACGCGGGCTTCGCCGTCTCCGTGTTCGCCTCGCTCGCCGCGGCCTGGGGGATCTTCGCGGTCGCCGACCGGTTGTACGGGCGCCGGGCCGGGGTGTGCGCGGTCCTGCTGTGGGCGGTGCTGCCGGTGGGGATCGTGCAGTCGATGGCGTACAGCGAGTCCCTGTTCACCGCGCTGGCCGCCTGGGCGCTGTACGCGGTCCTCACCGGCCGCTGGGTGACCGCCGGTCTGCTGGCGTCGCTGGCCGGCCTGACCCGCCCGGTGGGACTTGCCGTGGTGGCCGCGGTGTGGGTGGCGGGCGTCGTCTCGTTCGGGCGAGAGCGGGGTGCGGCGCACCCGCGGGGCGCGCGTGTCGTCCCGCGCGCCCTCGGTCTCCTCCTCGCGCCCCTCGGTGCCGCCGGCTACGTCCTCTGGGTCGGCCACCGCACCGGGAAGGGCCCTCTCGGCTACCTCGACGTGCAGGCGGGCTGGCGCAACGGTTTCGACGGCGGCTACGCCTTCGCCCGCTTCATCATCGACAAGTTCACGTCAATTCCGTCGGCCTTCGCCGGTCTCGCCCTGATCATCGGCGTCGCCCTGCTGATCCGGCTGTACGTCGCCGGTGTGCGCGGACGGCAACCGCTCCCCCTGCTGGTGTACACGGGGATCGTCCTGGCCCTCGCGCTGTGCGCCTCGAGCTACTTCGGCTCGAAACCACGCCTTCTGCTGCCCGCCTTCCCGCTGCTGTTCCCCCTCGCCCTGGCCCTCGCCCGGCTGCGCCCCCGGCGATCGGCGCTGATCGTGGGCGGTGTCGCGGTGGCGTCGGCGGTGTACGGCGCGTGGTGGCTGAACGGCTCCGGTCCGCCCTGACCGTCCGGGACGGCCGGGCGTGCGGGCGGAGAATGGCTGCCATGCATTCGGTGAACGCATTCATAAGCCGACCAGAACCACGCTCCAAAATGATCAAAAGAATTGAACGGAGCAACGTTCGGGGATTACGGAATCCGGTGGAATAAGTGCCCTTCTGAGAGCAATCCCACATCACATCGTCATCACAAAGCCGTGGATTCGGCGGGGAACTGCGCTCACCCGCTGTAACGTCGATTGGGTGCGTACCGAACATAACCTCACCCGTCTGGACCGGGTGTTCGCAAGGCTGGACCGTGAGCCGGAACGGCCGGCGCACATCGACATGCCACGGATGAGCAGGCACCGGGTCGCGCTGTTCTCGGCGACCCTGGCCTTCTACCTGGCCATCGTGTGGCTCGTGGTGACCACCTCGTGGCTGGTCCGCCTCGACTGGCAGGTCATGTTCTTCCGGCCGTACCAGCAGTGGTCCGAGATCCACTGGTTCGTCGACTACTACGTGGTCCTCGGCCAGCGCGGGCCGACCGCCGTCATGATCTGTGCCTGGCTCGGCTGGAGATCCTGGCGCCAGCACACCCTGCGGCCCCTGCTCACGCTCGGTGCCTCACTGCTGCTGCTGAACATCACGGTCGGCGCGGCCAAGATCGGCATGGGCCGTCTCGGCCCCCACTACGCCATCACCATCGGCTCGAACGAGATGGGTCTCGGCGGCGATATATTTCCCAGCGGCCACACCGCCAACGCGGTCGTGACCTGGGGAATCCTGGCCTATCTGGCGTCCACCCCGCGAGCCCGGCGCTGGTTGTCGGCACTCTCCGCGGTGACCTCGCTCGGTGTCGGCCTCGCCACGGTCTACCTCGGTACGCACTGGCTGAGCGACGTGCTCCTCGGCTGGGCCGCCGGCCTGCTCATCCTGCTGGCCCTGCCCTGGTGCGAGCCGCTGATCGCCCGCACCGAGGTCTGGATCTTCACGCTGCGCGACCGCCGGCGCACCCGCCGCGCCGGTACGACGCCGGCCCCGACCCCCGTCCCGGTCCCGGTGGCCGTACCGCTCAAGCAGCGCTCGCCGGCCGGCCGGCAGGACGAGACGACCACCGCCGCCCGCGAGACGGCGCCGCGGCCGTCCAGGGCGCCGCTCCACCTCGCCCCCGGTCCGCACACGGCCCGCGGGGAGCGTGCCCCCGTCACCCCGGTCGGCAGTCGCCGTCCGGCCCACGCGGACCGGATTCCGCACGGCCCGAACACGCCGACCACCCCGGCCGGCCGCCCCCTGACCGGCGGCTGACCGGCTCGCGCGGGACCACGGTACGCACAGACCCGGTCCCGCGCGCCTCACCCCTTCCAGGCCCGCGTCACCCTGCCCTCGCGCACCTCGAAGTTCAGCCGCCCCACCCGGTACTCCATGGTGATGATCGTTCCGGGTGCCAGCGAGCGCACCGCCGACCACCCCCGCTCCCGGGCGAGCCGCTCGGCCCGGTCGCTCTCGAGGCCGACGTATCCGTCCGGACTGTCCTGGGGCTCCGCAGGCGGAGTGGGAATCGGTGCCATACCCGTAACGCTAGGCCGGGGCCGTCGTTCCGGGAACCCCGAACGGGAGATGTGGATCACTCCGGTCACACTTCTGTCACAGGACCACGACACGCGTTTCAGTTCGCATCCGTCACACGAACGAGCGATTCCGTACGCCTTTCGCAGGTATTCGATCGCCATTTCCGCGTGTCGTACCGGCCCGTTCAATTACCCGGCGGAGAGTTCCCGGAGAACCGTTCCCCGGACTCCGTTCCATTCCGATTCCGCAGGGTTCACGGGGGCCGAATACTCATAGGAAATACACGGCTTCCCCACACAACCTCCGTACGCCCCCTGTCGGGCGCGTGGCGGCGCGAGCATCATGGCGACAGCTCGCGGGCACCCGTGCGGCGCGGGCGAGGCAGGCCCGGGGCGCGACGAGTGAAGGGGCGAGCGAGCGATGGGGACGCAGACCGTACCGGCGGCGGTGCGCACCGCGGGCGGGAGGCGGGGCCGGGTCGTGATCGACTGGCTGACCACCACCGACCACAAGAAGATCGGCCACCTCTACCTGATCACGTCGTTCGCGTTCTTCCTGATCGGCGGGGTCATGGCGCTGATCATGCGCGCCGAACTGGCCCGCCCCGGGCTGCAGATCGTGGACAACCAGCAGTTCAACCAGTTGTTCACCCTGCACGGCACGATCATGCTGCTCCTGTTCGCGACCCCGTCCTTCGCGGGCTTCGCCAACGAACTGATGCCGCTCCAGATCGGCGCCCCTGACGTGGCCTTTCCCCGGCTGAACATGCTGTCGTACTGGCTGTTCCTGTTCGGCGGACTCATCGTGATGGGCTCGCTTCTGGTGCCCGACGGGCCGGCCGCCTTCGGCTGGTTCGCCTACGCGCCGCTCAACAGCTCGACGTACTCCCCCGGCATCGGCCCCGACCTGTGGATCATGGGGCTGGCGCTGGCCGGCTTCGGCACGATCCTGGGCGCGGTCAACTTCGTCACCACCATCATCGGGATGCGTGCGCCCGGCATGACGATGTTCCGGATGCCGATCTTCACCTGGAACACCCTGTTCACGTCGATCCTGATTCTGATGGCGTTCCCGGTGCTGGCTGCGGCACTGCTGGTACTGGAGGCGGACCGCCGGTTCGGCTCGCAGGTGTTCGCGTCGGCCAACGGCGGGGCGCTGCTGTGGCAGCACCTGTTCTGGTTCTTCGGGCATCCCGAGGTGTACATCATCGCGCTGCCGTTCTTCGGGATCATCACGGAGATCATCCCGGTCTTCAGCCGCAAGCCGATCTTCGGCTACCTGACCCTGGTCGGCGCGACGATGGCGATCACCGGACTCTCGGTCGTCGTATGGGCCCACCACATGTTCGCCACCGGGGCGGTGCTGCTGCCGTTCTTCTCCTTCATGTCGTTCCTGATCGCGGTGCCGACGGGCGTGAAGTTCTTCAACTGGACCGGGACCATGCTGAAGGGCTCGGTGTCCTTCGAGACGCCGATGCTGTGGGCGACCGGCTTCCTCGTGACGTTCCTGTTCGGCGGGCTGACCGGGGTCATCCTGGCGTCGCCGCCGCTGGACTTCCACGTCACCGACTCCTATTTCGTCGTCGCACACTTCCACTACGTCGTCTTCGGCACGGTGGTCTTCGCGATCTTCGCCGGGTTCTTCTTCTGGTGGCCGAAGTTCACCGGCAAGCTGCTCGACGAGCGGCTCGGCAAGATCCAGTTCTGGACGCTGTTCGTCGGCTTCCACACCACGTTCCTGGTGCAGCACTGGCTGGGCGCCGAGGGCATGCCGCGCCGCTATCCGGACTATCTGGCCGCGGACGGCTTCACCGCCCTCAACACGGTCTCCACGATCGGCGCGTTCCTGCTCGGCCTGTCGACGCTGCCGTTCCTCTACAACGTGTGGAAGACCGCCCGGTACGGCGAGAAGGTCGAGGTCGACGACCCCTGGGGCTTCGGCCGCTCCCTGGAGTGGATGACCTCCTGCCCGCCGCCCCGGCACAACTTCACCGCGCTGCCCCGGATCCGCTCGGAGTCCCCGGCGTTCGACCTGCACTATCCCGAGTTCGCGGCGGAGATCCCGCAGCCCGAGCCGGAGAAGCACCAGGCGGGCTCGTGAGCGGGGCCCCGCCGGACCGGTCCGGCGGGGCCCCTGCCGTGTCAGAAGTTGAGCCGCAGGCCCGGCATGATCAGGTCGGGGTTTTCGCCGATGGCCGACCTGTTCGCGGCGTAGACGCGCTGCCAGGTGGTTCCGTGCAGCGCGGCGATCGTGCTGAGCGTGTCGCCCGCGCGGACGGTGTGGTCGCCGTCGCCGTCGCGGGGAGCCGTGCCGCGGGAGCCGTGCCCGGTGGAACGCTCAGCGGCACCGGCCGCCTTCGAGGAGCCGTTGCCGGCGGGCCCGTTCGTGGACGAACCGCCCTTCGAGGAGTTGCTCTTCGCCGAGCCGTTCGTGGACGAGCTGTTCGTGGACGAGCCGCTCTTCGACGACCCGCTCCTGACCGATCCGTTCTCGGCCGTGGGGGCGCCGCCGGAGGCCCCGGCTCGGGTCGAGCAGGTCGGCCACGCGCCCCATCCCTGGGAGCGCTGCACCTTGGTGGCGACCGCGATCTGCTGTGCCCTGGTGGCCCGGTCGGCGGTCGGCGCGTAGGCCGTGCCGCCGAAGGCGCGCCAGGTGGACGCGGAGAACTGGAGTCCGCCGTAGTAGCCGTTACCGGTGTTGATGTGCCAGTTGCCGCCGCTCTCGCACCGGGCGATGCGGTCCCACACCCCGGCGTCCGCCGCGGCGGCGTTGCCTCCCGCGGCCAGCAGTCCGAGGGGGGCGAGAAGCGCCGCCCCGGCGAGGACCGCTGTCGTACGCGCCTTGGTGGCGCGAGCGTCGGCGCGGGTGTTGTCGGCACATTGGGACATGTGGATCCCTCTCTACGAACCCGGGTCTCCCCCTGAGCGGAGTACGCCGTCCACGCGGGAACGCGGTCGTCGTGCTCCGTCCCGTCCGCCGGCGGTGGCGCTGCGCGCTGTCTGGCTCTGCGCGGCCGGCGGACGTACCCGGGCGGTGCTCGCTGCACACAGCCGAGCAATCTAGGTCTCCGACGGCCCGTCATCAATCAACTGGCCTTCTCCGCAGGCCAGTTCCCCGTTACCGCCGGTATCGTCCAGATCCGGACACCTATTTCATTCCGTGATTTCCGTATTTGTCGACCAACCTCCCGGGTGCCCTGTGTCCCACCTCACGCGCCCAACCCCCGTAACCCACTCGTTACTTGACGGTGAGTGGCCGATTCCGCACGTCAGGTGACCCTGCGCGCGGGCCGGTTCGATTCCCTTCGCCGGGCAGCGTGACCCCCGCCACAGCTCGCCCGTTGTCTTCTGCATGAGCCGGGGAGCCACCCGGCCCGCCCACGCACCGCATCCGAGGGAGTCACCCGTGCCGCGCATGCTCGACGTCAGCGACGAGGTACGCGCCGAGATCGGCGCCGAAGAAGCCGACCGGCTGCTCGCCGGAGAGAACGCCCCGGGCAGTTACGACTGCACGTCCTGCCGCACCCCGGGCGACTCCGAGCACGAGCGCACCAGCACCGTCCTGTTCATCGGGGACGAGACCGCCGTCCTCGCCTTCGCCCACTCCTCCTGCCTGCCCTCCCAGGTCGTCCAGGTCACCGAGGAGCAGCTCCAGGGCGCGGTCCGCTCGATCAGCGGCGACACCGTCGACCTGGACCCCGACAAGGTCGTGCCCGAGCAGGCCGTGCTCGGTGTGACGAGCGGACTCGTCCTGATCGCCGGGGAGTTGCACCCGGCCCTGGTCGTGGAGCCGACCGCGCCCATCGTGCGGCCCGGCGCCACCGACATCGGCGACGACTTCCTGCCGTTGCTCATCGAGCAGGGCTTCATGCCGCTGTCCGAGCTGTCCGAGGTACCGCCCGTACAGCACGGCTGGTCGGTGCTGCTGGCGATGGGGCAGCTGCACGCGGTGCTCCAGCCCTCGGTCAACGGCGGCCAGCCGGTGGCCTGGTGGCAGGCCCACCAGCCCTTGCAGGTGACGGAGGGCTGGCGGGCCGCCGCCAACAAGCACCAGCAGGTACTGATGTTCGCGGCCCCGGTGGGCTCGATCGGCCGCCAGCCCCGGGAGGACCTGCTGCGGGGCGCGCTGGACAAGGCGGCGGCGAACGGAAAGCTGGTGGGGGCGGCCATGCCGCTCGCCGGAACCTGAGCCCTGGGCCCTCGGCCGGGGGACGCGGCCGTACCGCCGCGCCCCCGAAGGCCGGTCACCGGCCGCATCCCTTGACCTCACACGTCGTTTGGACATACGTGCACACCTACGACGTTCCCCGCCGCCAGCCCTACCCGATCCCGTCCGCGCGACCGTCCCACGACTCCCATGTCGGCCCTTCGGCCACGCCGATCTACGACACGCTCTACGCCGAGTACGTCAAGTCGTTCCGCTCGCTGCCGGGTGACCGCAGCGGCGAGGAGGAACTGGGGTTCACCGCCTTCGGGAACATCCCGTACAGCACGGGGTCGTACGCGGTACCGCGGCCGGGATCGTTCAGCAGCTCGTACAGCGCCTACAGCGCGGGCGCGCAGAGCGCCCGGCTCGGCGGACAGCCGTCGCAGGGCCAGGGCCGGGCTCAGGGACAGTCGCAGGGACAGGTGCAGTCGCAGTCGCAGTCGCAGTGGCAGCGGGTGGGCCCGCTCGGGCAGACGACGCAGACCTCGCAGACCTCGCAGACCGGGCAGCGGCAGACGCCCACCGGGATGCACCACGTCCCGGCGCTGCCCCCGGCGCCCCGGCGGAGCGGCTGAGGCAGCCGGGCGGACGGAGGCGGACGGACACAGGGCGTGACACGGCCGGAGGGCGGCACCCGCGATGGGTGCCGCCCTCCGGCCGTGTCGTCTCCTCAGGTCACTTCTTCTTGCCGCGCTTCTCACGCACCCGCACCGAGATGTGGATCGGCGTGCCCTCGAAGGCGAACTCCTCGCGCAGGCGGCGCTCGATGAAGCGCCGGTAGCCCGCCTCGATGAAGCCGGAGGCGAACAGCACGAACCGCGGCGGCTTGGTGCCGGCCTGGGTGCCGAAGAGGATGCGCGGCTGCTTGCCGCCCCGGACGGGGTGCGGATGGGCCGAGACCAGCTCACCGAGGAAGGCGTTCAGCCGGCCCGTGGGGACGCGGGTCTCCCAGCCGGCCAGGGCCGTCTCGATCGCCGGGACGAGCTTCTCCATGTGCCGTCCGGTGCGCGCCGAGACGTTCACCCGCGGCGCCCACACCACCTGGGCCAGCTCGGTCTCGATCTCCCGCTCCAGGTAGTAGCGGCGCTCCTCGTCGAGGGTGTCCCACTTGTTGAAGGCGAGGACGATCGCGCGGCCCGCGTCCACCGCCATGGTGACGATCCGCTGGTCCTGCACGGAGATCGACTCGGAGGAGTCGATCAGGATGACCGCCACCTCGGCCTTCTCCACCGCGGCCGCGGTGCGCAGCGAGGCGTAGTAGTCGGCGCCCTGCTGGAGATGGACCCGCTTGCGGATACCGGCCGTGTCGACGAACTTCCAGGTGACACCGCCCAGCTCGATCAGCTCGTCGACCGGGTCACGGGTGGTGCCCGCGATCTCGTTGACGACGACGCGCTCCTCGCCGGCCACCTTGTTCAGCAGTGAGGACTTGCCGACGTTCGGGCGGCCGATGAGAGCGATGCGGCGCGGGCCGCCGACCGCCGTGCCGAAGGTCTGCTCGGGCGCCTCCGGCAGCGCCTCCAGGACGGCGTCCAGCATGTCGCCGGTGCCGCGGCCGTGCAGCGCGGAGACGGGGTGCGGCTCGCCGAGGCCCAGGGACCACAGGTAGGACGCGTCCGCCTCGCCGCTGAGGCCGTCCACCTTGTTGGCGGCCAGCACGACGGGCTTGCCGGCCTTGCGCAGCAGTCGTACGACCGCCTCGTCGGTGTCGGTCGCGCCGACCTTGGCGTCGACGACGAAGACGACGGCGTCGGCGGCCTCGATCGCGTACTCGGCCTGGGCGGCCACGGAGGCGTCGATGCCGAGGACGTCCTGCTCCCAGCCGCCGGTGTCGACGACCTTGAAGCGGCGGCCCGCCCACTCGGCCTCGTAGGTCACGCGGTCACGGGTGACGCCCGGCTTGTCCTCGACAACCGCCTCGCGCCGCCCGATGATCCGGTTGACGAGGGTCGACTTGCCGACATTGGGGCGGCCGACTACGGCGAGGACCGGCAGCGGTCCGTGCCCGGCGGCCTCGATCGCTCCCTCGACGTCCTCGACATCGAAGCCTTCTACCGCGGCGAGCTCCATGAACTCCGCGTACTCGGCGTCGCCGAGTGCCCCGTGGTCGTGCTCGAAGGAGTCCGAGCCGTCGGGCTGGATGTGGTCGTTCATGAAGTCCGTACCTCTGCGTTCATTCGTGGTGATCGGTGGAGCACCCGTTTTCGGCGGTTTGATCCACTACTCAGTGTCGCCCAGTGTCCGCCCGGACGCCCGGCGTTTTCGTTCCTCGTGCCGCTAGCCCGCGTCCGCCGGCCGGCCGGTGAGCCGTCTGGCGTGCTCCAGGTGAGCGGCCAACTGCTTCTGGATGCGCTCGGTGGCCTCGTCCAGCACCTTGCGCGTACGCCGCCCGCTGCCGTCGCCCGCCTCGAACGGGTCACCGAAGACGACGTCGACCCGGGACCGCA
Source organism: Streptomyces sp. ID05-39B (assembly GCF_033794725.1). NCBI lineage: Bacteria > Bacillati > Actinomycetota > Actinomycetes > Kitasatosporales > Streptomycetaceae > Streptomyces > Streptomyces sp. ID05-39B. The sequence continues at coordinate 26,205 of NZ_JARGEF010000015.1, forward strand.
GCGGGGGCAGACCCTTGAACAACCGTCCGCGGCGCTCGGTGCTTCCCAGTACGGCCACGGGGACGATCGCCGCCCCGCTGCGCACCGCGAAATAGGCGAGCCCCGCGCGCAGCGAGGCGAAGTCGCCCTCGCCCCGCGTGCCCTCCGGAAAGATACCGAGAACGCCGCCCGCCTCCAGCACACCCAGTGCGCGGGTGATGGCCTTGCGGTCGGTGGTGTCCCGGTCGACCTTGACCTGCCCGATGCCCGTCAGGAACGGGTCCAGGGGGCCGATGAACGCTTCCTTCTTGATCAGGAAGTGCGTCGGCCGGGGCGCCACGCCCATGACCATCGGCCCGTCGATGTTGTGGGAGTGGTTGACGGCGAAGATCACGGGACCGGTCGCCGGTACCTTCCAGGCGCCCAGCACCCGCGGTTTCCAGAAGCCGTACATCAGGCCGACGCCGATGCGCCGACCGACCTCCGCGCCCCTCTCCGAGGGCAGTTCTCTCACTTCGCCGCCCGCTTCTCCCCGACGAGGGTGACCACGCACTCGATGACCTGGGTCAGCGTCAGCTCGGTGGTGTCCACCTCCACGGCGTCGTCCGCCTTGGCGAGCGGGGAGGTCTTGCGCGAGGAGTCGGCCGCGTCCCGCTTGATCAGCGCCTCGCGGGTGCTGTGCACGTCCGCGCCCTTCAGCTCACCGCTGCGGCGGGCCGCGCGGGCCTCGGGCGAGGCGGTGAGGAAGATCTTCAGATCGGCGTCGGGCAGCACGGTCGTCCCGATGTCACGCCCCTCGACGACGATGCCCCGCTCGGCGGAGGCCGCCAGCGACCGCTGCAGCTCGGTGATCCGCGCCCGCACCTCCGGTACGGCGCTCACCGCGCTGACCTTGGAGGTGACCTCCTGGGTGCGGATCGGGCCGGCCACGTCCGTGCCGTCGACGGTGATCGTCGGGCCGGCCGGGTCGGTGCCGGAGACGATCTCGGGCTTCCCGGCGACGGCGGCGATCGCCGTGGGGTCCTCGATGTCGATCCCGTTGCTGACCATCCACCACGTGATCGCCCGGTACTGCGCACCGGTGTCCAGGTAGCTCAGCCCGAGCTGGGCGGCCACGGCCTTGGACGTGCTCGACTTGCCCGTGCCGGAGGGACCGTCGATGGCGACAATCACGGGCTGGGCGGCGCCGTTTTCCACGGGAGGACACCTTCCTGGTGCGAGGTGGTGGGCTGCGGGACGAGAATGCGCCCCGCACAAGGTTACTGTGTGCGGGTCACTCATCCGGCCTACGGCCACCGCGAGGCCCTGTCCAGGGCCGTCCAGCGGCCCCTTTCCCACGCAGGCCGCGTGATTTCAGCCCGTCTGGGGGGTCCCCCTCCGGGGGTTCGAGGACGAGGCCCCTCAGGCCCGACACGGGGGGTCCGGGGGCCGCAGCCCCCGGCAACGCCCATCGAAGCGCCGGGTGTCTACTGCCGCAGCGCCCATCCCCGCTCCCGCAGCGCGGCGCTCAGCACAGCCACCGCCTTGGGCTCGACCATCAACTGCACCAGGCCGGCCTGCTGCCCCGTCGCGTGCTCGATGCGTACGTCCTCGACGTTGACCCCCGCCCGCCCGGCATCGGCGAAGATGCGGGCCAGCTGCCCCGGCTGGTCGTCGATGAGCACCGCCACGACCTCGTACGTCCGCGGGGCGGACCCGTGCTTGCCGGGGACCCGGACCTGGCCGGCGTTCCCGCGCCGCAGGACGTCCTCGATGCCGCCGGCGCCCTCGCGACGCTTGTCCTCGTCCGAGGACTCCAGGGCCCGCAGCGCCCGGACCGTCTCGTCGAGGTCGCAGGCGACGTCGCCGAGCAGGTCGGCGACCGGCCCGGGGTTCGCGGAGAGGATGTCGATCCACATGCGGGGGTCGGAGGCGGCGATCCGGGTAACGTCCCTGATGCCCTGCCCGCACAGCCGTACGGCGGCCTCCTCGGCGTTCTGGAGGCGGGCGGCGACCATGCTGGAGACCAGGTGGGGCATGTGGGAGACGAGCGCCACGGCCCGGTCGTGGGCGTCGGCGTCCATGACCACGGGGACGGCACGGCAGTGCGAGACCAGCTCCAGGGCGAGGTTGAGCACCTCGGTGTCGGTGTCGCGGGTCGGCGTCAGCACCCAGGGGCGGCCCTCGAAGAGGTCGGCGGTCGCGGCCAGCGGGCCGGACTTCTCCCGGCCGGACATCGGGTGGGTGCCGAGGTAGGCCGACAGGTCCAGGCCGAGCGCCTCCAGCTCCCGGCGTGGTCCGCCCTTGACGCTGGCCACGTCGAGGTAGCCGCGGGCCACACCCCGGCGCATGGCGTCGGCGAGCACGGCGGCCACATGGGCGGGCGGGGCGGCGACTATGGCGACGTCGACCGGGTGGTCGGGGGCCTCGTCGGTGCCCGCGCCGAGCGCCGCCGCCGTACGGGCCTGCTCGGGGTCGTGGTCCTCCAGGTGGACGACGACGCCCCGCTGGACGAGGGCGAGGGCCGCGGAGGTGCCGATGAGGCCGGTTCCGATGACGAGCGCGGTTCTCACTGGGCGATGTCCTTGCGCAGGGCGGCGGCGGCGCCGAGGTAGACGTGGTTGATCTCCGAGCGGGGCCGGTCCGACTCGATGTGCGCGAGGATGCGGACGACCCTGGGCAGAGCGCCCCGGATGTCGAGTTCCTGGGCGCAGATCAGCGGCACGTCGACGATGCCCAGCTTGCGCGCGGCGGCGGCCGGGAAGTCGCTGTGCAGGTCGGGGGTGGCCGTGAACCAGATGCTGATCAGGTCGTCCGCGCTGAGGGAGTTGCGCTCCATCACGGCGGTGAGCAGCGCCCCGACCTGCTCGTCCATGTGTCCGGCTTCGTCCCTGTCCAGCTGGACGGCCCCCCGGACCGCTCGTACCGCCACGGCGCTGCTCCTCGCTGACATAGGTGACGGCTCTCTGTCCGTCTTCGCCGTCCAGCGTAGTCAGCCCGGAGCGGCCCGGAACACGGCGCCCGCCCGCTGAGACGCGTCCCGTACGCGCTCGGCCGCCGCCGGAACGAGTCGGGTGTTCTGTGCCACTCTGTCCCTCGGGCTCATCCTCAGGGTCCCTCTGGTTTCCTTCGCACTTTCGGAGTGACGACATGACCCACCCCGCCTCGCGCCGGACGGTTCTCCTCGCGACGGGCGCGGCGGCGCTCGCCGTCGGCTGTGGCGATCAGGACTCCGGCGGCGACTCGTCCGGCGCGTCCGTCTCCGCCGGTCAGGAACTGGCGCGGACGGCCGACATCCCGGTCGGCGGCGGCAAGATCTTCAAGGACGAGAAGGTCGTGGTGACGCAGCCGACGCAGGGCGACTTCAAGGCGTTCTCGGCGGTCTGCACCCATCAGGGCTGCATCGTGGCGACCGTCGCCGACGGCACGATCAACTGCGCCTGCCACCGGAGCAGCTTCGAGATCGCCGACGGCGCGGTGGCGGGCGGCCCGGCGACCGAGCCGCTGCCCGCACAGAAGATCACGGTGAAGGGCGACTCCATCACGCTGGCGTGAGCGGGCTCAGTGGTCCCACAGCGCCCCGAGGGTGACCAGCTCGCTCTGGTGCTCGATCCGGTCCGCCCACTCCGTCGGCCAGGCGTCGGCCCCGGCGTACGCGCCCGCGAAGGCGCCGGCCAGGCAGGCGATGGAGTCGGAGTCGCCGGCGGAGCAGGCGGCCCGGCGCAGCGCGGTGACCGGTTCGTCGGGGAAGAGCAGGAAACACAGCAGCCCGGTCGCCAGCGCCTCCTCGGCGATCCAGCCGTCCCCGGTGGCCAGGCACGGGTCCGTCTCCGGCGAGGGGCTGCGCAGAGCCTCCCGGAGCCGCTCCAAGGCGCCCAGGCAGTCGTCCCAGCCCCGCGCGATGAAGTGTTCCGGCGTCGGGTCCTGGGAGCGGGTCCACAGGTCGCCGAGCCAGCGGTGGTGGTAGCGGGTGCGGTTGTCGAGTGCGTACGACCGCAGCAGCCCGACCAGGCCGACCGGTTCGGCGCCCTGTGCGAGCAGCCGTACGGCGTGGGCGGTGAGGTCGGAGGCGGCGAGCGCGGTGGGGTGGCCGTGGGTGAGGCCGGACTGGAGCTGGGCGGCACCGGCCCGCTGCTCGTCGCTGAGGCCGGGGGCGAGCCCGAGGGGCGCGACGCGCATGTTGGCGCCGCAGCCCTTGGAGCCGATCTGGCTGGCGTCCTGCCACAGCCGCCGGTCGTCCTTGAGCAGGTTGCAGGCGGTCAGGCAGGTCCGGCCGGGGGCGCGGTTGTTCTCGGGCGACTGGTACCAGTCCACGAACTCCTCGCGCAGCGGCCGCTCCAGCCGGGCCGGCACGAGCAGCCCTCGGTCCATGGCCGTGCGCAGGGCCCGTGCGACGGCCAGCGTCATCTGGGTGTCGTCGGAGACGAAGGCACGCCTGGGCAGTTCCATCTCCCGCCAGGGTCCGCACTTGGCGAGGATGGAGGGGACGTCGTTGAACTCGGTCGGAAACCCGAGCGCGTCCCCGAGGGCGAGGCCCAGCAGGGCCCCCGTCGCGGCGCGCTTCCTGACGGTCGTGGTGGTCATGCGGAACGTCCTTCCCGGGGCGGTCGCAGCAGGGGTGGGTGCAGGGTGGTGGCGGTGCCCGCGCGGTAGAGGGCGGCCGGTTTGCCGCGCCCGCCGGTCAGCCGTGCGCCGCCGCCGGGGACGGGCTCGACGAAGCCGGGGGTGGCGAGCACCTTGCGGCGGAAGTTGGGCCGGTCCAGGCCGGTGCCCCAGACCGTCTCGTAGACCTGCTGCAGCTCGCCGAGGGTGAACTCGGGCGGGCAGAAGGCCGTGGCGAGGCAGGTGTACTCGAGCTTGGCGCCGACCCGGTCGTGGGCGTCGGCCAGGATCCGGTCGTGGTCGAAGGCGAGCGGCTCGGTGCCGTCGTACGGCAGCCAGCGCGCCTGGGCCGCGTCGCCGCCCCCGTGTGGTTCGGGTGCGTCGGGGAGCAGGGCGGCGAAGGCGACGGAGACGACCCGCATCCGGGGGTCGCGGCCGGGTTCGCTGTAGGTGCGCAGCTGTTCCAGGTGGAGTCCGGAGACGTCGGCGAGGCCGGTCTCCTCGGCGAGTTCGCGCCGGGCGGCGGTCTCGGCGGACTCGTCCGGCAGCACGAACCCGCCGGGCAGCGCCCAGTGGCCGAGGTACGGCTCCTGCCCGCGCTCGACGAGCAGGACGTGCAGGGCGCCCGCGCGCAGGGTGAGGACGGCGAGGTCCACGGTGACGGCGAAGGGTTCGAAGGCGTACTTGTCGTAGCCCCGCATCCACCCACCCCCCCTTTAATAGTCGTACCGACTATAAACCTGGCCACTGTCCGGGCACAAGAAAGCGGCCGGCCCGGAAATCCCGGAACCGGCCGCTCCCACAAGGCTCTTCGAGGGGCGCGCAGCAGAGGCAACGCTCCAGAGGCAGCGCTCTAGAGGTCGACCTCCTGCATCAGCATGCCGACCTCGGTGTTCGACAGCCGGCGCAGCCAGCCCGACTTCTGGTCGCCCAGGGTGATCGGGCCGAAGGCCGTGCGCACCAGCTTGTCGACCGGGAAACCGGCCTCCGCGAGCATCCGGCGCACGATGTGCTTGCGGCCCTCGTGGAGGGTGACCTCGACGAGGTAGTTCTTGCCCGTCTGCTCGACGACCCGGAAGTGGTCCGCCTTCGCGTACCCGTCCTCCAGCTGGATGCCGTCCTTGAGCCGCTTGCCCAGGTCACGCGGGATCGGACCCACGATGTGTGCGAGGTAGACCTTCTTCACGCCGTACTTGGGGTGCGTCAGCCGGTGTGCCAGCTCACCGTGGTTGGTGAGCAGGATGACGCCCTCGGTCTCGGTGTCGAGCCGACCGACGTGGAACAGCCGGGTCTCACGGTTGGTGACGTAGTCGCCGAGGCACTGCCGGCCCTCGTTGTCCTCCATCGTGGAGACGACACCGGCGGGCTTGTTCAGCGAGAAGAACTGGTACGACTGCGTCGCCACGGTGAGGCCGTCGACCTTGACCTCGTCCTTCTCCGGGTCGACCCGCTTGCCCTGCTCCAGGACGATCTCGCCGTTGACCTCGACCCGCGCCTGCTCGATCAGCTCCTCGCAGGCCCGCCGGGAGCCGTAGCCGGCGCGCGCGAGGATCTTCTGGATCCGCTCGCCCTCCTGCTCGGCGCCCGGGAAGGTCTTGGGCAGCTTGATGTCCTTCTTGTTCGCGTACCGCTCGCGGTTGCGCTCCTCGGCCCGCGTCTCGTACTCGCGCGAGGTCGCCGGGACCGAACGGCCGCGCCCGGTGCCCTGCCCCTGCTTGGGGCCGCCCTTCGCGCCGCCGCGCGCGGAGGCACCGCGCCCGGACTTGGGGCCTTCATGGGTGCCGCCGGGACCCACGTCGTAGCGGCGCTCCTCGGGGCGGGGGTTCTGCGGCCGGCCGCCCTGCTTGTCGTCGCGGTTGTTCCCGGCACCGCGGAAGTTGCCGCGACCACCGCCCTTCCCCCCACCGCTGGTCCCGCCGCGGCCACCGCTGGTCCCGCCGCGGCCACCGCCGCTCCCGCCGCGGCCGCCGCTGTTGCCACCACGGCTCCCGCCGTTGTTTCCGCTGCTGTTCCTGCCGCTGCTGCTTCGCATCAAAGTTCCGTCTTGTCGTCTGCGTCCTCGGAATCCGGGGCGTCCGGATCGAACGACGGTACGGCTTCCTGGGTCTCGGCCTCGATCGCCTCCGCCTCCGGGAGGAAGGGCGCGAGCTCCGGGAGCTCGTCCAGACCGCGCAGGCCCATCCGCTCCAGGAAGTAGTTCGTCGTCCTGTACAGGATCGCACCTGTTTCGGGTTCCGCGCCCGCCTCCTCGACCAGACCGCGCTGGAGGAGGGTGCGCATCACGCCGTCACAGTTGACTCCGCGCACCGCTGAGACCCTGCTGCGGCTGACCGGCTGGCGGTAGGCGACCACCGCGAGGGTCTCCAGCGCCGCCTGGGTGAGCCGGGCCTGCTGGCCGTCCAGGACGTACCGCTCGACGGCCGGGGCGTACTCGCCGCGGGTGTAGAAACGCCAGCCCCCCGCGACGAACCGCAGCTCGAAGCCGCGCCCCTGCACGGTGTACTCGTCGGCCAGTTCCCGCAGTGCGTCCGCGACCTGGCGGCGCGGGCGCTCCACGATCTTCGCGAGATGTTCCTCGGTCGCGGGCTCGTCCACGACCATCAGGACGGCCTCCAGGGCGGGCTTGAGATCGAGGCCGGCGGCGGTACGCGGCCCGGCCGGGGCCTGTGCGGTGTCCTCGCTCACGCCTTCTTCTCCTCCTCGGTCCTCTCGGGCGGCCGGTCGAACTCGTCGGTCACCCTGGGCTGGTCGTCCCCGTCCCCGCCCGTCCAGCGCACCAGCAGCTCCCCGAGGGCGGTCTCCTGGTCGAGGGCGACGGCCTTCTCCCGGTACAGCTCCAGCAGGGCCAGGAACCTCGCCACCACGGTGAGGGTGTCGTCGGCGTCCTCGACGAGCGTGCGAAAGCTGACCTCGCCGAACCGGCGCAGCCGCGCGACCACGATCCCGGCCTGCTCCTGCACGCTGACCAGCGGGGCGTGGATGTGGTCGACGTACACCTGCGGCTTGGGCCTGGGCTGCATCGCCTTGACCGCGAGCCTGGCGAAGCCCTCGGCGCCGATGCTGATGACGACCTCGGGCAGCAGCTCGGCGTGGTGCGGTTCCAGGCCGACGGTGCGCGGATAGCGGCGGGCCTCCACCTCCAGCCGTTCCTGGAAGATGTCGGCGATCCGTTTGTACGCGCGGTACTGCAGCAGCCGGGCGAAGAGCAGGTCACGGGCCTCGAAGAGGGACAGGTCGGCCTCGTCCTCGACCTCCGCGGCGGGCAGCAGGCGGGCCGCCTTCAGATCGAGCAGCGTCGCGGCGACGACGAGGAACTCGGTCGTCTGGTCCAGGTCCCAGTCGGGTCCCATCGCCCGGATGTGCGCCATGAACTCGTCGGTCACCTTGGACAGCGCCACCTCGGTGACGTCCATCGTGTGCCGGGAGATCAACTGGAGCAGGAGGTCGAAGGGACCCTCGAAGTTGGCGAGCCGGACCTTGAAGACGCCGTCGGGCACCTCCGGGGAGCCGCCTACGGGATCGGCGACCGGTACCTGCTCCGGCTCCGGCTCCTGAACGGGTTCCGGTACGACCGCCTCGGGCCGCTCCTGGGGTTCTGGAGGTGCCACGCCCGGTCCCCGCCCCAGCGCACGCCGACGGCCGGCCGGTGCGCCGGGGGCGGGGACGGGATCGTTCGAGGTCATGGCCCCCGCAGGCTACCGCTACCGCCCGCGAAGCCGTCGTACGAGGATGCTGGCGTCTCCGCGGCTCTCCAGGTCGGCGAGGACCACGGCGACCGCCTCGCGGACGATGCGCCCGCGGTCGACCGCGAGTCCGTGTTCGCCGCGGAGCACCAGACGGGCGTGCTCCAGGTCCATCAGTTCCTCGGCGGACACGTACACGGTGATCTTCTCGTCGTGCCGCTCCCGGCCGCTGGGCCGGCGGGCGGGGGCCCGTCCGCGCTTGCGCGACTGGGCGTCGGCCTGGGCGGCCGACCCTTCCTGCGTGCCCTGCCGGGGACCGGGACGTTCCCCGGCGCCGCGGGTGCCGCCCTGCTCGGCTCCGGCCGCCGCGTGTTCGGCACCCCCGCCGTCCCCGCCCTGGGCGGGCACGGCGTGCGGCGCGTCCTCGGCGGAACCGGGCGCCGTACCGTCGCTGTCCCCCGCCGGAGCGGGAACCCGGGCCTCGCCGTTGGCGGGGCGCCGGGGTGCGGACGGCTGGAGCGCCATTCCCCCTGTCGTACGGAAGAGTTCGTCGGCCCCCGGCAGACTCACTCGGCGGGACACCGGGCGAGCACCTCCCTGGCGAGCTGGCGATAGGCGGCGGCACCGACGGAGTTGGAGGCGTAGGTGGTGATCGGCTCACCGGCGACCGTGGTCTCCGGGAAGCGGACCGTGCGTCCGATGACCGTGTGGTAGACGTGGTCGTCGAAGGCCTCGACCACCCGTGCGAGCACCTCGCGGCTGTGCACCGTGCGCGAGTCGTACATGGTCGCCAGGATCCCGTCGAGCTCCAGCTCCGGGTTGAGCCGCTCCTGGACCTTCTCGATGGTCTCCGTCAGCAGGGCGACACCGCGCAGCGCGAAGAACTCGCACTCCAGCGGCACTATCACCTTGTGGGCGGCGGTGAGCGCGTTGACGGTGAGCAGGCCGAGCGAGGGCTGACAGTCGATCACGATGTAGTCGTAGTCGTCCATCAGCGGCTTCAGCGCCCGCTGGAGCGTCGACTCGCGCGCGACCTCGGAGACCAGCTGGACCTCGGCGGCGGACAGGTCGATGTTGCTGGGCAGCAGGTCCATGTTGGGGACCGCCGTCTTCAGGAGCACCTCGTCGGCCGACATGCCCCGCTCCATGAGCAGGTTGTAGACCGTGAGGTCGAGCTCCATGGGGTTGACGCCCAGACCGACCGACAGCGCGCCCTGCGGGTCGAAGTCCACGAGCAGTACCCGGCGTCCGTACTCCGCAAGCGCCGCACCCAGGTTGATGGTCGACGTGGTCTTGCCGACGCCGCCCTTCTGGTTGCACATGGCGATGATCGTCGCGGGACCGTGGTTGGTCAGCGGTCCCGGGATCGGGAAGTACGGCAGCGGGCGACCGGTCGGGCCGATGCGCTCGCGGCGCTGGCGGGCAGCGTCGGGCGCGAGTGTGGCCGCGTACTCGGGGTCGGGCTCGTACTCGGCGTCGGGATCGTAGAAGTGCCCTTCGGGCAGTTCGTCGTAGTCGGCGAAGTGGTTGCGGGGCGCGCCACTTCCGTCGCCGGCCATGGCGTTCACGTGATGGCCATCCATGCTCTGGTGTGCTTGCAGAGCCGTGTGGGGGCTTGACTGGCTCTGGTGGGCTGCGAAGGTTCGGACAGCGACGGAGCCGACAGCCTCGAGCCCCGTGGAGCCCTGACTCCGCGTAGGCATTCCTGGTTGACCACCCCCGGGAGCAAATGTCGACTCATTCACAAGTCGTCTTACCTCCTTGGTGACCAGGAAACTTCTAGACAAGGTCAGCGTGGCACCATGCCGACGGTTGGCGACTCTATGGCGTGTCGGGTGTTCGCAGCAACACAATCCGCCGTACCCGACTCGATGTGTCGACAATGAAACATCCCACTGTCAAGGGCGTACGACCGTCGCACAGCAGGCTTCACCGGCGTGCGAATCGGTCGAAGGGTTACGTTCGCGGCGAGTTGACCGAGAGCCGCAAAGTGACCATACACACATCGGGCCGGACCTTGTCGGGCAAGGTCCGGCCGGGGCCACGCCTTTGACGCGGCGTGTTGACGTATCGCCTTTACGGCAAGGTGACTTGCCCGGCGGGTCAGCCGAGGAGCGTGTCCAGCTCCAGGTGGGCCAGGCCGTGCGCCTCGGCGACCTCGCGGTAAACGACCTGGCCGTCGTGGGTGTTGAGGCCCTTGGCGAGCGCGGGGTCACGGCGCAGCGCCTCGACCCAGCCGTTGTTGGCGAGCGAGACGATGTACGGCAGCGTGGCGTTGGTGAGGGCGTTGGTGGAGGTGTTGGGCACCGCCCCCGGCATGTTGGCGACGCAGTAGAAGACCGAGTTGTGCACCGGGAAGGTCGGCTCGGCGTGGGTGGTCGGGTGGGAGTCCTCGAAGCAGCCGCCCTGGTCGATCGCGATGTCGACAAGGACACTCCCGGGCTTCATCCGGGACACCAGCTCGTTGGTGACCAGCTTGGGGGCCTTGGCGCCCGGGATGAGCACGGCGCCGATGACGAGGTCGGCCTCGACCACGGCCTTCTCCAGCTCGAAGGAGTTGGACATGACGGCCTTGACCCTGGTGCCGAAGATCTTGTCGGCCTCGCGCAGCTTGTTGATGTCGCGGTCCAGCAGGGTCACGTCGAAGCCCATGCCGACGGCGATCTGGGTGGCGTTCCAGCCCGACACGCCGCCGCCGATGACCACGGCCTTGGCGGGGGTCACGCCGGGGACGCCGCCGGGCAGGACGCCACGGCCGCCGTTGGCTCGCATCAGGTGGTAGGCGCCGACCTGCGGGGCCAGCCGGCCCGCGACCTCGGACATCGGGGCGAGCAGCGGCAGGGCGCGGTTCGGCAGCTCGACGGTCTCGTAGGCGATCGCGGTGGTGCCGGAGGCGACGAGGGCGTCCGTGCACTCCTTGGACGCGGCCAGGTGCAGGTAGGTGAAGAGGGTCTGGTCCTTGCGGAGGCGGTGGTACTCCTCGGCGACGGGCTCCTTGACCTTCAGCAGCAGGTCGGCGGTGGCCCACACCTCGTCGGCGGTCTCCAGGATCTGCGCACCGGCGGCGACGTACTCGCCGTCGGTGATCGACGACCCGGCACCGGCGTTGCGCTCGATGACGACCTGGTGGCCGTTGCGCACCAGCTCGTGCACGCCGGCGGGGGTGATGGCCACCCGGAACTCGTTGTTCTTGACCTCGCGGGGGATGCCGACCTTCACGTCGATCACGGTCCTTGGCTCAGAGGGGGAAACAGCAACACATACCCGGAGGTAGCGGACGCACCGGGATGCACCGCAGGAGAACGTGCGGCAGAGCCAGTCTAATGAAGGTGTTCCTGCTGTCTAGCCTTTCATTGCATCAACCTTCAGCGGGTGCACTGCGGATTTCGCAGGCGTTAGCTCCATCTTCCGGCTCCGGATCACGGTCTCCGGGCTCTTCTTCCAGGATGCGCTCGGCCGCGGCCCGGTGCAGACGGGCCGCCTCGGGGTCGTCGAGGTGCTCCAGCGTGTCGGCCAGCCGGAGCTGGAGAGCGGCCTGGAGACGGATGTCGTCGGCGCGCTTGGCCCACTCCACCGCCTCCTGGCAGGTGCGCAGCGACTCCTCGGGCCGGCCGGCGTACTCCTGCACTCGCGCCAGTTCGCTCAACGCCCGCGCGGCGGCGGCGACATCGCCGCTCTTCCGGTGCCCGGCGGCCGCGGCCCGCCAGCCCCGCTGCGCCTCGCCGTACCGGCCGGCGTAGGTGTGGGCGGTGGCGATACGGCCGTACAGCCGGGCGGCGTCCGCGCGCTCGTCGCGTGCCTGCCGCTGTGCGAGGGCCCGGCCGAACCAGTCGGCGGCCCGGTCGTAGTCCCCCAGCTCCAGATGGGCGCCGCCTACGGATTCCATCGCGCGGCCCGTCGCGTACGGGTCGTTCGCCTCCCGTCCGGCGTCCAGCGCGGCCCGGTAGCGCGCCAGAGCCTCGGCGGTGCGCCCGGTGCGCGCGTCGACGTCGGCCAGGTTCAGCAGGGCGGCGGCCTTCTCGCGGGGCAGATCGCGGCGCTCGGCGACGTCCAGGACGAGCTGGTGGATGCCGTACAGGTCGGGCGCGGCGCCCTGGGTGCCGAAGTGCGCGACCATCGCCCTGACCAGCTGGGACATCAGGCGCCTGGCCAGGGTGTCCAGCTCGCCGTCGGCGACCGCGAGGCGGGCGGAGGCGAGCAGGGCGGGCCGGCGGGCGCGCAGCCAGTCGGCGGCGGCGCGCGGGGTGGCGAAGCGCAGGGCGCGGGGCATGCCCTGGAGCTTCTCTCTGGCCTGCGGGTTGTCCGTCTCGGTGATCGCCCGGCAGGACTGGAGCAGCCGTACCGTCCGCTCCAGCATGCGGGCGCGGGCCAGCTGGAGCTCGGCCGGCCGCTCATGGGTCTCGGCGGCCGTCCGCAGCAGGGGCTGGAGGCAGCCGGGGACCTCGTACTGGGACAGCGGCGAGGCGACGGTCCGCAGCAGGCCCAGGGCGACGAAGTCGTCCAGGGTGGTGCGCGCGGCGCCGATCGAGCAGCCGGCGAGCGCGGAGGCGGTGTGCGGGTCGACGAGGCCGGCCGGCGCCAGGCTGAGCAGTCGCAGTATCCGCGCGGCGGCCGCGGGCAGGGTGGCGTGCACGAGCCGGAAGACCCGGCTGAGGGGGGATCCGTCGTCGCCCTCGGCGTGCAGTTGCTTGGCGAGGTCGGCGACCGCCGACTTGGGCCGCGCGGCGAGCCAGCCGCCGGCCAGGATCAGGGCGGCGGGGTGCCCCTGGCAGGCCTCGACGAGGCCCTCGGCGGACCGCGGGTCGACGGTGATGCGGACCGAGCCGGTGTGGCGGGTGAGCAGGTCGAGGGCGGACTTGGTGTCCAGGCCGCCCAGGGTGCAGGGCCGTACGTCGGAGATTCCGGTGAGGGGGCCCGCCGAGACGGCGACGACCAGGCACTCGGGGGTGTCCGGGAGGAGGGCGTCGACCTGGTCGGCACCGGCCGCGTCGTCGAGCAGGAGCAGCACGCGCCGCTCGGTGAGGGCCTCGCGCAAAGTGGCCGAGAGGTCTTCCTCACCGGCGCCGGGCGGGACCGGCCGGCCGAGCGCGGCGAGCAGTTCACGGGCGGCGCGCTCGACGGGAACGGGTGTGCCGTCGGGTTCGCCGAGCCGGACGCGCAGCACGCCGTCCCGGTAACGCTCGGCGACCTGCCGGACGAACTCCTCGGCCAGCGCCGTACGGCCGGAACCGGGCCGTCCGGCGATGAGGAGCACACGCGCGCGGGGGGCCTTCCTCCCGGAGAGGGTGTCCAGTCCCGCGCGCTCGATGTCGGCGCGCAGTTCCTTCAACTCCCGGGTGCGGCCCAGGAAATGGCCCTCCGTCGCAGCGTGTCCGGACAGCTGCACGCCGCCTGTGTCCACTGCCTGATCCGTCACGGGCCACACTCCCGTCCCACCGCACGCGCAAGCCCGCCGGGACTCCGGATCGGGCGATTCCCGAGCCTAGTTCACGCTCTGCGACGTTCCGTGAGGAGCGCGGCGGTGACATCCCCCGATCGGATCAGCCGATCGTCATACCGCACACGTCGGTAGCAGGTGCGCCGAGGCGGTCACGCCTCGAAGGGACGGGCCGGCCACGGTGCCTGCGCCGGGCGCAACGCGTCGATCCCCTCACCGCTCCGGGCGGCGACCAGCGCGAGGACGCCCACGACGAGGCAGTTGTTGTGCAGTTCGCCGGCAAGCACCCCCCGGACGAGTTCGTCGACCGGCACACGCGCGTGCTCCATGTCGGCCTCCTCGTCCTCGACCTCGAAGCGCTCCCCGTCGGCCTCCGCGAGACCCCGGGCCAGGAAGATGCGTACGGCCTCGTCGCAGCCGCCGGGGGTGGTGTAGACGTCGGTCAGCACCCGCCAGTCCTCGGCCTTGACGTGCGCCTCCTCGTACAGCTCGCGCTGCGCGGCGTGCAGCGGGTTCTCGCCGGGCACGTCGAGCAGGCCGGCCGGGATCTCCCACAGCTTCTGCCGCACGGGGTGGCGGTACTGCTTGATCAGCAGGACACGGTCCTCGCCGTCCAGGGCGAGGACGGCCACGGAGCCGGGGTGGACCTGGTAGTCACGGCGCACGAGGGAGCCGTCGGGCATGAGCACCTCGTCCGTACGCACGGAGGTCTTGTTGCCCACGAAGGGGGTCTCCGTCGCCCGGATCTCCCACGCCTGCGCGGTGTCCTTGATCGTCATGCCCTGTCCTTCCACACGCACAAAAGAAACCGGCCGAAAGTAGTCGGGCCAGCGGAAACCCGGCCACATCGAACCGATAAAAAGAGGCCGGGGTGCTCACCTTTGAGGAGAAGCACCCCGGCCACCGTACAAGCTGGTGTGTTACTTCGAAGTCTTCCGCTCGACCGCGGCCTTCACCAGCCCGGCGAACAGCGGGTGCGGACGTGTCGGCCGCGAGCGCAGCTCGGGGTGGGCCTGCGTGGCGACCAGGTACGGGTGGACGTCACGCGGGTACTCCACGTACTCGACGAGCTTGCCGTCCGGCGAGGTGCCGGAGAACAGGATGCCCGCCTTCTTCTCCAGCTCCGCGCGGTAGGCGTTGTTCACCTCGTAACGGTGCCGGTGCCGCTCCTCGACGTACTCCTTGCCGTCGTAGACCTCGCGCACGATCGAGCCCTCGGCCAGCTTCGCCGGGTACATGCCCAGCCGCATGGTGCCGCCCATGTCGCCCTCGCCCGCGACGATGTCGAGCTGCTCGGCCATCGTGGAGATGACCGGGTGGGCGGTGGCCGGGTCGAACTCGGTGGAGTTCGCGTCCGAGATGTCGAGCAGGTCGCGCGCCGCCTCGATCACGATGCACTGGAGGCCGAGGCACAGCCCGAGCAGCGGGATCTTGTTCTCGCGGGCGTAACGGATCGCGCCGACCTTGCCGAGCACACCGCGGTCGCCGAAGCCGCCGGGGATGCAGACCCCGTCGACGTCGGCGAGCTGTGCCTTGGCGCCCGCCGGGGTCTTGCAGTCGTCCGAGGTGACCCACTTGATCTTCACGCGGGCCTTGTTGGCGAAGCCGCCGGCGCGCAGCGCCTCGGTGACCGAGAGGTAGGCGTCGGGCAGGTCGATGTACTTGCCGACCAGGGCGAGCGTGATCTCGTGGTCGGGGTTGTGGACGCGGTCGAGCAGGTCGTCCCAGGTCGTCCAGTCCACGTCACGGAACGGCAGGTCCAGCTTGCGGACGACATAGGCGTCCAGGCCCTCGCCGTGCACGGTCTTGGGGATGTCGTAGATCGAGCGGGCGTCCGGGCAGGCGACGACGGCGGCCTCGTCGACGTCGCACATCAGCGAGATCTTCCGCTTGATCGCGGTGGGGACCTCGCGGTCGCAGCGCAGCACGATCGCGTCCGGCTGGATACCGATGTTGCGCAGGGCGGCCACGGAGTGCTGGGTGGGCTTGGTCTTCAGCTCGCCCGAGGGACCGATGTAGGGCAGGAGCGAGATGTGAACGACGAAGACGTTGTCCCGGCCGACCTCGTGGCGGACCTGGCGGACGGTCTCCAGGAACGGCAGCGACTCGATGTCGCCGACCGTGCCGCCGACCTCCGTGATCACCACGTCGACCTCGTCGGTCGCCATCCGGCGGATGCGGTGCTTGATCTCGTTGGTGATGTGCGGGATGACCTGCACGGTGTCGCCCAGGTACTCGCCGCGGCGCTCCTTGGCGATCACGGTCGAGTAGATCTGGCCGGTGGTGACGTTGGCGGAGCCGTCGAGGTCGCGGTCGAGGAAGCGCTCGTAGTGCCCGATGTCCAGGTCGGTCTCGGCGCCGTCGTTGGTGACGAACACCTCACCGTGCTGGAAGGGGTTCATCGTGCCGGGGTCGACGTTGAGATACGGGTCGAGCTTCTGCATCACGACGCGCAGGCCCCGCGCCTTGAGCAGCATGCCGAGGCTGGAGGCGGTCAGCCCCTTGCCGAGGGAGGAGGCGACACCCCCGGTGACGAAGATGTGCTTGGTCGTCGTGGCGGAGCTGTTTCGGAAAGCAGCGGGCGGCATGGCCAAGAGGGGGCTCCCGTGGTCGCGATCTGGGGGTGCGGAGCGGCTCCCGGAGGCTTTCACCAGCGGTTCTTGCCGGAGATTTCCGGGGGTGCCGTCGCTGCGGTTCGGGGGTTTCGTGCCCACCGGTCCACGGGCCACCAGGGTATCAGCGCCTCGGGGAGATGGCTTCCGACCACGCTCCGCGCACGGCCGGGCACCCCGGGACACACCCTTACCGGGTCCTCACCCACTGCTCACCCGTTCGGCCCACCCGCGTTGTCCGGAGCGGCACGCGGATCATCTACGTGCGTCGTATCCTGCTCGGACACTCGCTGCCGAGCCCGGCCGGCAAGACGGCACACCCCAGCCCGTACCCACCGGAACAATGAGAGCTCGTCAGTTCGTTGAGCAAGAATTGGCGTTTTGCCAACTCGGCTGAGCGACTGCTTTGCTTCACCGCTCAACGACTCAAGACAACACATTCCCCCTTGACCGCACCAAGCGACAGCCCCCTCATGGGGGCCTACGTGGCCGTTCGACTGGAGTTGCACGTGGCCGGGCGCATCGAAGACTACGCACTCATCGGAGACATGCAGACAGCCGCTCTGGTCTGCCGCGACGGGACGGTGGACTGGCTCTGCCTGCCCCGCTTCGACTCCCACGCGATCTTCGCCGGGCTGCTGGGCACCGAGGAGCACGGCTTCTGGCGGCTCGGTCCGGCGCACGCCTCCGACGCCGAGCCACCGCGCGCGGCCCGGCGCGGCTACCGGGGCGACTCACTGATCCTGGAATCCGAGTGGGACACCCCGCGCGGCACGGTCCGGGTGACCGACTTCATGCCCCCGCGTGACGGCGCCCCCCAGCTGATCCGCATCGTCGAGGGCGTCTCGGGCCGCGTCCCCATGCGCTCGACCCTGCGGATGCGCTTCTCCTACGGCCGGGTCGTGCCCTGGGTGCACAAGCACGAGGGCCGTACGGTCGCCGTCGCCGGTCCGGACTCCGTGTGGTTCGACACGGAGGCAGAGACCTACGGGAAGTCGCTGACGACGTACGCCGACTTCACGGTCGCCCCCGGTGACCGCATCGCGTTCACGATCTCGTGGGAGCCCTCGCACAAGGAGCCGCCCGCGCTGCCGGAGCCGGAACAGTCGCTCCAGGCCACGGAGGACTTCTGGCGCGAGTGGGTCGAGCACTGTACGTACCACGGGCCCTACCGCGAGGCGGTGATCCGTTCGCTGATCACGCTGAAGGCGCTGACGTACGCCCCCACCGGCGGCATCGTCGCGGCCCCCACCACCTCCCTGCCCGAGGACATCGGCGGCGTCCGCAACTGGGACTACCGCTACACCTGGCTGCGCGACGCGGCCATCACCCTGTCCTCGCTGCTGCGCACCGGCTACCGCGAGGAGGCCCGCGCCTGGCGCGAGTGGCTGCTGCGCGCGGTCGCGGGCGACCCGGAGAACCTCCAGATCATGTACGGCATCGCCGGCGAGCGTGAGCTGGGCGAGGCGGAGCTGGACTGGCTGCCCGGCTACGAGAGCTCCGCCCCGGTCCGGGTGGGCAACGGTGCGGCGCACCAGCTCCAGCTGGACGTGTACGGCGAGGTCACCGAGGCCCTGCACCTGGGCCACATGACCGGACTGGCACGCAACGACTACGCCTCCCTGCTCCAGCTCAAGCTGATCCGCTACCTGGAGCGGCACTGGGACGAGCCGGACGAGGGCATCTGGGAGGTGCGCGGCCCACGCCGCCACTTCGTGCACTCCAAGGTGATGGCCTGGGTGGCCGTGGACCGCACCATCAAGCTGATCGAGTCCGGTGACGCGGACGGCCCGCTGGAGCGCTGGCGCGAGCTGCGCGACGACATCCACCGGGACGTGTGCGAGAAGGGGTACGACAAGGAGCGCAACACCTTCACGCAGTCCTACGGCTCGAAGGAGCTGGACGCCTCCCTGCTGCTCATCCCCCAGATGGGCTTCCTTCCCCCGGACGACAAGCGCGTGATCGGCACCATCGAGGCGATCCAGCGCGAGCTGTCCACCTCGGACGGCTTCATCCTGCGCTACCCCACCGAGGGCGACAGCGAGGGCGTCGACGGCCTCCCCGGCGACGAGGGCGCCTTCCTGGCCTGCTCGTTCTGGATGGCGGACGACCTGGCGATGATCGGCCGGGTCGACGAGGCCCGCAAGCTCTTCGAGAAGCTCCTGGCCCTGCGCAACGACCTGGGCCTCCTCGCCGAGGAGTGGGACCCCCGGCTGAAGCGCCAGGTGGGCAACTTCCCCCAGGCCTTCAGCCACGTCCCCCTCATCGACACGGCCCTGCGCCTGACGGCCTCGGGGGCGTACGGCGGCTGAGGCGGGTCCGCGGCCGGCCGGGAGATGTGGCCCGGCCGGGTCCGCGGGTAGCGTCCGCTGCATGGACAGCCACGCGGACCCACGATTCGACAGCCGGGGCGCCGGCATCACCGTGCGGCGGGCACTGGAGCTGCCCGGCCTGCGCAGCGGCCTGCCGGAGATCCTCGCGGGCGCGGAGCGGCTGGGCCGCACGGTGCGCTGGGTGCACGCCGGTGAGGTTCCCAACATCGCCTCCCTGCTCAAGGGCGGCGAACTGCTGCTGACCACCGGCTACGGCCTCGGCACCCGCCCGGCCGAGCAGCGGGCGTTCGTGCGCACCCTCGCCGAGCGGGGCATCGCGGCGCTGGTGATCGAGCTGGGTCCGCGCTTCGACCGGCTGCCCGTGGCGCTGGTGGAGACGGCCCGTTCGACCGGTCTGCCACTGGTCCAGCTGCACCGGGAGGTGCCGTTCGTCGCGGTCACCGAGGAGATCCACACCGAGATCGTCAACGGTCACTACGCCCTGCTCCAGCAGGCGGAGGAGGTGCACCGGCGCTGCACCCAGGCGCTGCTGGGCGGCGGCGGCATCCCCCAGGTGCTGGGCATCCTGGCGGACTTCAGCGACAACCCGGTGTTCCTGGAGACCACCGACGGGCAGCTGCTGTACGCGGCCGGGTCCGGACCCGAGGGAGCCGATCCGCTCCAGGTGTGGGAAGGGCTGCGTGGCCCGCACAAGGAGGCGCCGGCCGATTCGGTGCTGGTGGACGTGCCGGGCGGCGGGCCGGGGGCGGGTGCGGTGCGCGCCCGGCTCGCGCTGCTGCCGGTGCGCGCGCCGCTCGCGCCGGTGCACAGGATCGCCGCCGAGCGGGCGGCCGGGATCCTCGCCGTGGTGCTGATGCAGGCACGGCAGGAGGAGGAGCTGGCGGCGCGCGGCCGGGGCGACTTCCTGACCGACCTCGCCGAGGGCCGTATCGCGGCGGAGGACGCTCCGGCGCAGGCGCGTGTCCTCGGCTTCAAGCCCGGTGACAGCCCGCTGCTGCCGGTCGTCATGCGCCTGGGCGACACGCTGTCCCCCGGCGGGGGCTGGGCGGTGCTGGCGCGGGCGGTCGCGGAGGAGCTGGCCTCGGTGGGGGTGCCGGTACTGCTGGGCGTACGGCCGGTGGAGGGCCGGGTACCGCTGCTGGTGGGTCTGCGCTCGGAGTCGGAGCGGTCGGCGGTCGCCGACCGGGTCGCGGCGGCGCTGCGGGCCGGGGTGGAGCGGGCCGGGATCCAGCGGCCGGGCGCTCAGCCGCCGGTCGTGGTGGTCGGCGTCGCGGGCGGCTGGGCGGCGGCCTCGGCGGGCCTTCGGCACGCGGCGGAGACGGCGACGGCGGCGCAGGGCCTGTCGGACCGGCCCTGGTACGACGCCCGCCGCCTCGACATCGACCTGCTGCTGTGGCGGCTGCGCGACCATCCCGATCTCGCGGCCTTCGTGGACCGCGCGATCGGTCCGGTCCGCGACCACGACCGCCGCTCCAGGCCGCCCCTGCTGCCCACCCTGGAGACCTACCTGGCGCACGCGGGGCGCAAGGCGGAGACGGCCCGCGAGCTGCACCTCAACCGGCAGACGCTCTACAACCGCCTCGCCCGCATCGGCGAGTTGCTGGGCACCGACCTCGACGACCCGCAGACGGTCCTGGCGTTGAGCCTGGCGCTGCGGGCCCGACGGCTCGTGCCCTGACGTTCCCCCGACCCGTCGGCGGGGCCACGCGGGCACGCGTCAGATCATCGGCAGCGGCCGCGTCAACTCGTCGTACACGCTGAGGACCTGGGCGACGGTCTCGTCCTCGCTCGGCCAGGTGGCCACCTGCCGAATGCCCGACTCCCGGAGCAGGTCGCAGCGTTCGGGGGCCGCGAGGAGGCGTACGACGGCGTCGGCGAAGGCGTCCGCGTCGCCGTGCGGCACGAGTTCGGCCGCGTCGCCGACGAGTTCGCGCACGCCGCCGGTCAGCGCGGCCACGAGCGGCACGCGCGCGTGGAGGGCCTCCTGCGCCAGCACCGAGCGCGACTCGCCCGCGCCGGGCAGCAGGGCGAGGTCGGCGGCGGCCAGGAGTTCGCTCACGTCGTCCCGCCGCCCGAGGAGCCGGACGGGCAGTGCCTCGTCCTCGATACGGCGCTGGAGTTCCGCCCGCAGCGGCCCCTCCCCGGCGACCGCGACGAGTGGCACGGGGTCCAGCCTGCCCCACACGCGGGCGGCGTCGAGCAGGACGTCGTAACCGCGGGGGCGTTCGAGGGAGCCGACCGCCATCAGCAACGGGCGGCCGATCGCGCCGAGTTCGGCCCGCACCTTCGCACGCGGCCGCTCGGGATCCTCCTCGGCCCTGCGGGGTCCGGGGAGTCCCACCGCGGCGAGCCGGGCGTCCCGGGCACCGGTGCGGCGCGCCCGGTCCACGAGGTCGGAGGTGGTGCCCAGCACCACGGCGGCCGCCCTGGCGACCCGCCGCTCCAGCAGGCGCAGCAGATGGGCGCGGGCGCCCTCGGCATGGGCCCGGTTGTGCCAGGTGACGACGAGCGGGGTGCGCCGCCCGCCGAGCGCGAGCACGGCCCGGAAGGAGGCGTGCAGTCCGTGCGCGTGGACGAGGTCGGCGTCGGTGCAGGCCGCCCGCAGCGCGGCCACGGACGAGGGATCGCTGCTGCGCGGCACGGGCACGTGGTCGGCTCCGGCGCCCGTGAAGTCGTAGGCGTGATCGGACTCGGCGGGGGCGCACACCGTCACCCGCACGCCCCGCGCGACGAGCCCCGCGGCCAGGGAGCGCACATGGGCGCTGCTGGCGGCATTGCCGCCGCCCAGCACCTGCACGGTGCGCAGCGGCGACTGGCCGTGCGGTGAGTGGCTGCTCACGTGGCCGGGGCTCCTGGTTCGGCGTCGGTCGGTCACGAAGGAACGTACAGAAGGGACTCGGGCACAGGGGTGGACCGCTCGCGCTCCTCCATGTCCTCCGCCCAAGGATGCCAGGACGTACGGGTGTTCCGTGCCGCCGAGCACCCGCGGCCCCGGCAACACGCCTCCGCATGTCACCCACACGAGTGAAGGAGGGCGGGGTTCCGTTCGACGGGTGAGCCGGTCGGCCGGGCTCGGTGACGGCCTGCCAGGGGCGGCGCGGGAGCCCTTCGCGGGGTGCGGCGGAAGCCTGCCCGTGCGCGGCTGACGGCACCGCGGCACACGCGGCCCGGCCTCCCGGCGTGTCCGAAAGGACCGACGGGGTGGGTCACGGCCGACCGCGTCACCCCGCTCACACCGGCTCGCGCCCCCGCGCCCGCACCCCCCAGGGGACCCGCGCCACCCCGCTCACCCGCTCCCCGTACACCGCAGCGCCCACCAACGCGGCCGCGTGCGCCGCGAGCCCCGGGCGCCCGTTCCCCACCACGACCGCCGCGCCCAGCAGCGCGCCGAGGGCGTGCGCCCCGGTGTCACCGAGCATCGCGCGCTCCCTCAGATCGTCGGGCAGCACCGCCGCCGCGACCCCCGCCGCCACCGCGGCCAGCTCACCGGCCGGCCCCGACCGCAGCAGCCCCGGCGCGGCCAGCGCGAGCACGGCACCGGCGGCCCGTGCGGGACGTACGTCCACGAGGTTGACGAAGTGCGCCGCCCCGGCGATCACGACACCCGCGAGGACCCTGTCCACGGGCCGCTCCTTCAGCAGGGCCCCGGCCAGCAGCCCCGCCGCGCAGATCCCGCCCAGCTTGACGGTCCCACTGGTGACCTCGCCCCGCCGCAGCGCCCCCAGGTGCACCCGGAAGCCGCGCCGCGGATCACCGGCGCCCACGAGGTCGTCGTACGCCCCGCAGGCCCCGGCGGCGAGGACCGCCCCGGCCACCGCCGGGCGCACCCGTGCCGCCCCGGCCACGGCCGCGAGGACGGCGGCAGGACCGGCGTACAACTCCACGGTCCGGCCGGCGAAGTTCGTCCGCTCCCAGCGTGCCCGCCCACCGGGCGCCGCCGCGCGCAGGGCCGCCGCTCCCCCGCGCGCGACGCCGGCCGCCACGGCGAACGCGGCACTCCTGCTGCCGCTCCTTCGTGTGATCATCGGGCCACTCCAGGAAGCCGGGAGGGCGGGACGGCCACCCCGCAGGTAGCCCTCCCGCCCTCTCGGCCCGGCAACCGCCCGACAGCCGTCACGCGTCCGCGCGTGCCGTCTCCAGGAGTTCCTCCGCGTGGGCCCGTGCCGTCTCGGAGTCCTCCTGGCCCGCGAGCATCCGGGACAGCTCCCGAATGCGGTCCTCGCCCTCCAGGACCTTCACACCGGACCGGGTCACGGACCCGTCGTTGGTCTTCTCGACCAGCAACTGCCGGTCGGCGAAGGCGGCGACCTGCGGCAGGTGGGTGACGACGACGACCTGCGCGGTCTTCGCGAGCCGCGCCAGGCGCCGCCCGATCTCCACCGCGGCCTTGCCGCCCACGCCCGCGTCGACCTCGTCGAAGAGGTACGTCGGCACCGGGTCCGTCCCCGCGAACACGACCTCCACGGCCAGCATCACGCGCGACAGCTCACCGCCGGAGGCGCCCTTGGCGATGGGGCGCGGCGGAGCCCCCGGATGCGGGGCGAGCAGCAGCTCGACCTCGTCGGCGCCGGAGGGTCCGTAGGCGACGGTGCGGCCGCCGACCTCCACGCCCAGCGGGTCGTCGGTCTGCCGGATCTCGAACGACACGCGCGCGTGCGGCATCGCCAGCGAGGCCAGCTCGGCGGTCACGGCTGCGGCGAACCGCTCGGCGGCCTCCGTCCGCGCGTCCGTCAGCGCCTGCGCGAGCCCGCTCAGCTCGGCGCGCAGGGCGTCCCGCTCGGCGGTCAGCTCGCCGATCCGCTCGTCGTCGCCGTCCAGTTCCCCGAGCCGCGCGGCGCCGCGTTCGGCCCAGTCGAGGACCTCGTCGACGTCCTGGCCGTACTTCCGGGTCAGCCCGGTCAGCGCGGCCCTGCGCTCCTCGACGGCCGCCAGCCGCAGCGGATCGGCGTCGAGGTCGTCGGCGTAGCCGGCCAGCTCCCCCGCGACATCGCCGAGCAGGATCCCGATCTCGCCGATCCGGTCGGCGAGCGCGGACAGCGCCGGATCGTGCGACCGCACGGCCTCCAGGGCCCGCTGGGCGCCCGCGACGAGCGTGGCGGCGTCGATGCCCTCTGGGTCCTCCGGGTTGCCCGCCAGGGCCGCGTGGGCGGCCGTGGCGGCCGAGGACAGCGCCTCCGCGTGCCCGAGCCGCTCCGCCTCCTCCGCCAGCTCCGTGTCCTCGCCCGCGCGCGGTTCGACACCGGCGATCTCGTCGAGGCCGTAGCGCAGCATGTCGGCCTCCTGGGCCCGTTCACGCGCGCGCGTGGTGATCTCTTCGAGCCGGCCGCAGACGGTCCGCAGCCGCCGGTAGGCCTCCGTGTACTTGGCGAGGGGCGCGGCGACCGCGTCGCCCGCGTACCGGTCCAGCGCCTGCCGCTGCCGGGACAGCTTCAGCAGCCCCTGCTGGTCGGTCTGTCCGTGCACGGCCACCAGCTCGTCCGCGAGGTCGGCGAGCACCCCGACGGGCACACTCCGCCCGCCGACATGCGCCCGCGACCGCCCCTCGGCCGAAACGGTACGGCTGATCAGCAGCGCCCCGTCGTCGAGTTCGGCCCCGGCCTCCTCGGCGCGCGCGGCCACCGAAGTGCCCGCGGGCACGGTGATCCGCCCCTCCACGACCGCTTTGTCGGCACCGAGCCGCACGAGCGCGGCGTCGGCGCGCCCGCCCAGCAGCAGCCCGAGGCTGGTGACCACCATGGTCTTGCCCGCGCCCGTCTCACCCGTGACCGCGGTGAAGCCTGGCGACAGCTCGACGACAGCGTCGTCGATGACTCCGAGCGACCGTATCCGCATCTCCTCCAACACGGACACGACCTTACGAGGTCGGAGGGAGGAAGTGCGAGGCACCCCGTCAACCGGACGAGCCGGCCTTCCTCCCCCGGCACCGTCCGTGCGGCAAGGGTCTTTCGTTCGGATCAGGCCGGCAGTGACCGACGGTTCCTCCCGGCTGACCCGAGCGGGGTCTGGTGCGTGCAGCTGCAAGGCGGAGGAGGGAGGGATGGCGGAGCCGGTGGGGCCCCTCCCGCTCGAACGGAGCCGAGAGTGGGGGAGACCGACGACAACGCGGTTGGGGGTCCCCCCACGCCCTTGAGGCAGTGGGGGATTGCGTGCCGGACCCCGCGACGCCGGCATGATCCGAACGAGAGGCCCTAGTGCCGGGCCCCGCGCCATCCCGAGACGGGCAGCGCGAACTTGGCCACCAGCCGGTCGGTGAAGGACGCGTGATGCAGCCGGGCCAGCCGCACCGGCACGGCACCCCGCCGCACCTCCACCCGGGCCCCCGGCGGCAGCTCGAAGGTCCGCCGGCCGTCGCACCACAGGACCCCCGGCGGAATGTGCGGCAGCAGCTCCACCGCGAGCACCGAGTTCGGCGAGGTCACCAGCGGCTTGGCGAACAGGGCGTGCGCGCTGATCGGCACCATCAGCAACGCCTCGACCTCGGGCCACACCACGGGCCCGCCCGCCGAGAACGCGTAGGCGGTGGACCCGGTCGGCGTCGACAGTACGATCCCGTCGCAGCCAAACCCGGTGACCGGCCGCCCGTCGATCTCCAGCACCACCTCGAGCAGCTTCTCCGCGCCGGCCTTCTGCACGGCCGCCTCGTTCAGCGCCCAGTCCGTGTGCACGATGTCCCCGTTGCGGTGCACGACGACGTCGACGGTCATCCGCTCCTCGACCTCGTACGACCTCGTCACCACCCGGTCGACGACCTTGTCGAGGTCGTCCCGCTCGGCTTCCGCAAGGAAGCCGACGCTGCCGAGGTTCACGCCGAGCATCGGCACCCCGGACGCCCGCGCGAACTCAGCGCCGCGCAACAAGGTCCCGTCACCGCCGAGGACGATGAGCAGTTCGCAGCCCTCCAGGCACTGCGGGGTGGCCTCGCTGACCAGCTCCACCTCCTTGGGGAGGGGCAGGTCGGCGGCCTCGTACTCCAGGACGCGCACCCCGATGCCCTCGCGCAGCAACCCCTTCACCACCAGCTCCGCGCTGCGGATCGCGGCGGGCCGCCCGGTGTGGGCCAGGAGGAAAACAGTACGAGCTCGGTTCTGTGTCAACGCGGCCCCTCCGCCACTGCACGGTCAACATCGGCCGGGTCCAGGGCAGGCGCCCCGGCCCGGAGCCACAGAAAGTACTCGACGTTGCCCGAGGGTCCCGGCAGCGGACTGGCCGTGACGCCCTTCACGCCGAGTCCCAGGTCCCACGCCTTGCGGGCCACGCCCCGCACCGCCTCGGCCCGCAGCTGCGGACTGCGCACGACACCCCCGCTGCCCAGCCGTTCCTTACCCACCTCGAACTGCGGCTTCACCATCATCACCAGGTCCGCGTCCGGCTTGGTGCACCGCGCCAGGGCCGGCAGCACCAGCCCGAGCGGGATGAAGGACAAGTCCCCCACGACAAGATCCACTGGCTCCCCATCGATCGCTTCGAGCGTCAACTCGCGTACGTTCGTACGGTCCTTGACGGTGACGCGTTCATCGCTCTGCAGAGACCATGCGAGCTGGCCGTAACCGACGTCGACGGCGACCACGTGCACGGCCCCCGCCCGCAGCAGCACATCGGTGAATCCGCCGGTGGACGCACCGGCGTCCAGCGCCCGCCGCCCCTCGACGAGAAGCCCCTGCGGCACGAACGCCTCCAGGGCACCGGCGAGTTTGTGCCCGCCCCGCGACACGTAGTCGGGATCACTGTCGTCGACGGAGACGACGATCGCCGCCGCCGTCTCCACCTGTGTGGCGGGCTTGGTGGCGACGGTCTTCCCGACCGAGACCCGCCCCGCGGCGATCAGCTGGCCGGCGTGCTCACGCGAGCGCGCCAGCTTGCGGCGCACCAGCTCCGCGTCCAGACGACGACGTGCGACTCCTGCCACGTTCGGTTCAGCTCCTACCTGCTGTACGTCGATGGGGGCACCGGAGGTCCCGGGCGGGCGTCGAGCGCGGTGAGCGCGTCGCGCAGCCCCCGGTGTACATCCTCGTACACCTCCAGGTGTCCGTCCGTGGCGAGGTGGTCTGCTTCCGCCAGCCGGTCCAGGTGGGCGTCCACCCCGGCGTCGCCGGTGGGCGTACGGGGCACCTGGAGCGGGGCCGGAGCGGAGGGGTCGTACTCCTGCTCCTGGGCCGCGGCCTCCGCCTGCGGAACTGTGTCGCTCATGCCCCGACGCTACCCCGAACCGCTGCGGTACCGTCGAGCGCGATGGCCACGATCGAGGAGTGCCGCGCCGCACTCGAGAAGCTCTCGGAGAACATGGGCAGCGCCGAGGGGGACGTCCGGGCTGCCGCCACCCTGGACCGCTCGGTGAGCTGCTGGATCACCGACCTGGATGTCACGTTCGTCGGCCGGATGACGGGCGGCCGGATCGTGGTGCGCGACACCTTGCAGGGTCCTCCTCGCGAGCGGGCCGGCATCAGGCTGCGGATGACCGGCGACGACCTGGTCGCGCTGGTCGACGGTGAGCTGAACTTCGCGAAGGCCTGGGGGGCGGGACGGGTGCGGCTGGAGGCGGGCATCAGGGACCTGCTCCAGCTCAGGAAACTCCTCTGACCGTCCGGCAGTTCCCGCGAGCGTGGGGCGTCAGCGAATCCCGGCGCCCGTGACGCTCCCTGACCGCCGAGGATGCCTCCTTGGCGGTCCACAGCTTCCTCGGCGGTCAGAAGCCTTTCGTCGTCAGCAGCTTCCTCGGCGGTCAGCGGCTTTCCCCGGCCGTCAGGAGGCTTCCGTGACCGCCACGCGCGCGCGGGCCTTCCGCGCGGCCGGCACCACCAGCGGCGTGCCCGTCTCCGGGTCGTCGATGACCTGGCAGCGCAGCCCGAAGACCTCCTCGACCAGCCCGGCCGTGACGACGTCCTCGGGTGCGCCCTGCGCGATGACCGTGCCCTCCTTCAGCGCGATGAGGTGGGTGGCGTACCGGGCGGCGTGGTTGAGGTCGTGCAGGACGGCGACCAGGGTGCGGCCCTGCTCCTCGTGCAGCTCGGCGCACAGGTCCAGGACGTCGATCTGGTGCTGGATGTCGAGGTAGGTGGTCGGCTCGTCGAGCAGCAGAAGCGGAGTCTGCTGGGCGAGGGCCATGGCGATCCACACGCGCTGGCGCTGACCGCCGGACAGCTCGTCGACGTACCGGTCGGCGAGTTCGGCCACGCCGGTCCGGGCCATGGACTCCTGGACGACCCGCTCGTCGTCGGTCGACCACTGGCGCAGGATGCCCTGGTGCGGGTAGCGGCCACGGCCCACCAGATCGGCGACCGTGATGCCGTCCGGTGCGATCGAGGACTGCGGTAGCAGGCCCAGCGTCCGGGCGACCTTCTTCGCGGGCATCGACTGGATGACCTGCCCGTCGAGCAGCACCCGGCCCTCGCTCGGCCTCAGCATCCGCGACAGCGCCCGCAGGAGCGTCGACTTGCCGCACGCGTTGGGGCCGACGATCACGGTGAACGAGTTGTCGGGAATCTCCACCGACAGCTGTTCGGCGATGACCCGCTGGTCGTAGGCGAGGGTGACGTTCTCGGCGGACAGGCGGTTCACGGTGCTCCTTCGGTTGTTCAGCCCGCGGCTGACACGGGTGGTGGCGCTGCTCATATCCGGCCCGCCTTGCGCTCGGTGACCAGCAGCCACAGCAGGTAGACCCCGCCGAGGACGCCGGTGACCACGCCGACGGGCAGCTGTCCGTCACCGAACAGGCGCTGCGCGGCCCAGTCGGCGGTCACGAGGAGGGCGGCGCCCATGAACAGGGCGGGCACGAGGTTCGGTCCGGGTGAGCGGGTGAGGCGCCGGGCGAGCTGCGGCGCGGTGAGCGCCACGA
Organism: Streptomyces sp. ID05-39B; assembly: GCF_033794725.1. Taxonomy (NCBI): domain Bacteria; kingdom Bacillati; phylum Actinomycetota; class Actinomycetes; order Kitasatosporales; family Streptomycetaceae; genus Streptomyces; species Streptomyces sp. ID05-39B. The sequence goes on from NZ_JARGEF010000015.1 coordinate 54,662, forward strand.
AGGCCACGGGTCCCGCGGCGGCGGTGGCGGAGGCGGTGAGCAGGACGGCGCACACCATGAGCAGCAGCCGTACGCGCTCCACGCGCACCCCGAGGGCGTTGGAGACGTCGTCGCCCATCTCCATCATCCGCAGCCCGCGCGCGTTGGCGAGGACGAGCGGGACGAGCACACAACACAGGACGAGCAGCGGCCAGACCTGCTTCCAGTCCCGGCCGTCGAGCGAGCCGGTCATCCACACGACCGCGCGGGCGGCGTCGACGAGGTCGGCCTTGGTGATCAGGTAGCCGTTGACCGCGGTCGCGATCGCCGACACGCCGATGCCGACGAGGACGAGTCGGTAGCCGTGCACGCCCCGCTTCCAGGCGAGCAGGTAGATGGCGGCGCCGGTGACCAGTCCGCCGATGAGCGCTCCGACGGCGACCTGGTTGGCGGAGCCGGACATCAGGACGATCACGACGAGCGCGCCGGCCGTGGCTCCCTGGCCGAGCCCGAGGATGTCCGGACTGCCCAGCGGGTTGCGGGAGACGGCCTGGAACACCGCGCCGCCGAGCCCCAGCGCGGCGCCGACCAGCAGACCGACGATCACCCGCGGCAGCCGCAGGTCGTTGACGATGAACTCCTGGCCCTCGGTGCCGTCGCCCACGAGCGTCTTCAGTACGTCGCCGGTGGAGATCGGGAAGTCGCCGGTGCCGATCAGCACGACGCTCGCGGCGCACGCGGCCAGCGCCAGCACGACCACGACGATCAGCGCGCGCGTGTCCATCCGCAGGGACAGCCCGCCGGGAGTGCGCAGGGCACGGCGGGTGCCCACGGTCCGGGTGACGGCAGGACCGGTCCGCGCGGTCCCCGGCGCCGTGCCGGGTGCGGTCTTCGATGCGGACTCGGATGTGGACTCGGATGTGGACTTGGGTGCGGTCTTCACAGCTGGGCCGTCCTCCGCCGTCGTACGAGAAAGATGAAGACCGGGCCGCCGATGATCGCGGTGATGATCCCGACCTGGACCTCCGAGGGGCGGGCGACGACCCGGCCGATCACGTCGGAGCCCAGCAGCAGCACGGGCGACAGGATCGCCGCGTACGGCATGATCCAGCGCAGGTCGGGCCCGGTGAAGGAGCGGACGACGTGCGGGACCATCAGGCCGACGAACACGATCGGCCCGCAGGCGGCGGTCGCGGCCCCGCACAGCACGGTGGCGGCGAGCATGGACAGCGCCCGGGTGCGGTTGAGGTGCGCGCCGAGGGCCTTGGCGGTGTCGTCGCCCATGGCCATGGCGTTCAGCGGCCGGGCGAGGGCGAACGCGAGGACGGTGCCGGCCGCGAGGAAGGGCAGGACCTGCCAGATCATGTCCTCGGTCGCCGAGGTCAGCGAGCCGACCGTCCAGAAGCGCATCCGGGCCAGCGCCGCCTTGTCCATGATCATCACGGCCTGGACGTACCCGAAGAGCGCGGCACTGAGCGCGGTCCCGGCGAGCGCGAGCCGCACCGGCGTGGCCCCCCGGCTGCCGCCCAGGAACCAGACCAGCGCGCCGACCGTCGCGGCGCCGAAGAACGCGAACCACACATAGCCGCTGAGGCTGGTCACGCCGAAGTAGGTGATGGCGGTGACCACCGCGGCCGACGCGCCCGCGTTGATGCCGAGCAGTCCGGGGTCGGCGAGCGGATTGCGGGTCAGTGCCTGGAGCACGGTTCCGGACAGCCCCAGTGCGGCACCGACCAGCAGTCCGAGCACCGTCCGCGACACGCGCTCCCCGACGACGACATCGCCGTACGTCCCGGTGTCCTGGAACAGCCCGTGCCACACCTGGTCCAAGGACAGCTCCTTGGCGCCGATGGCGATGCTCGCCAGCGCCACCAGTAGCAGGACCACGAGGGAAGCGAGCAACCCGAGGGAACGTATCGCCCGGCGGGTTGGGGGCGCGGGGGCGGTCTCCGCGCGCTGTTCGGGAACACTGTCGACCAACACGCGGTTAGGTTAGCCTACCCTGCCATCCCGCCCCGATCCCTGGTCACGGCTACGCGCCGCCTCTCACGGCCGTCGGGCGACCAGCACGACGACCCCTGTCACCACCGCGGCCCACACCGCCGCGCTCACAACCCCAGCCGGGCCAGCGCCTTCCCGCCGTCCAGGCCGCACGATCCCTCGCCCGCCGCGGTCCAGGCCGCCGCGCACAGCGCCCGCAGCCCGTCCAGGACGGCACCGTCACCGTCGAGTTCCAGCCTCCCCGACACGGGACCGCGCTCCCCCGGGCGGACTTCCGTCGCGCCCGCCGACGCCGTCCATCCTCCGCACCGGAAGCCACCGCCCTCCTGCACCACCTCCGGCTGCCCGGTCAGCAGGCCGCGCAGATCGGCGTCCACGTACGTCGGCCGGTGCTGCGGCGGGGCCGCGAGGAGCAGCGCCCCGTCGGTCACCCCGGTCAGCACGAGCAGCGAGTCCACTCCGCCGTTGAACGCGCCCTCGATGTCGGTGTCCAGCCGGTCACCGACCACCAACGGCCGCTCGGCGCCCGTCCGCAGGATCGTCTCCCGGTGCATGGGCGGCAACGGCTTGCCCGCGACCTGCGGCTCGGCACCGGTGGCGATCCGCACGACCTGCACCGCTGCGCCGTTCCCCGGCGCGATCCCCCGCCCGCTGGGAATCGTCAGGTCGGTGTTGGACGCGAACCACGGCACCCCGCGCGCGACGGCGTACGACGCCTCGGCGAACCGCCCCCACGCCAGGTCGGGTCCGCCGTACCCCTGCACCACGGCCGCCGGATCGTCGTCCGCCGACTCGACGGGCTCCAGCCCGCGCTCGCGCAGTGCGACCCGCAGCCCCTGGCCACCGATGACCAGGACCCGCGCACCGGCCGGCACCTGCTCACTGATCAGCCGGGCGACCGCCTGCGCCGAGGTGATGACCTCGTCCGCCCCGGTCGGTATGCCCAGCTCGGTGAGGTGTTCCGCCACGGCGTCGGGCGTGCGCAGCGCGTTGTTGGTGACGTACGCCAGCCGCATGCCGCCCGCGCGCGCGATCGCCAGCGACTCGACGGCGTGCGCGATCGCGTTGCCCCCCGCGTACACCACCCCGTCCAGGTCGAGCAGCGCCGTGTCGTACGCCTCGCTCAGGGCCTGCCCACTGCCCTCGGGCCTCGTCCTGACGCTCCGGCTCATTCCACATCGCTCCTCGTTCGATCGCTTTCCCCGATCATCCCGCATGCCACCGACACACGTACGATGCCGGGATGAACTCAGCAGGTCACTCGGAAGCGACGGCGCCCCGAGGCCTGGAACTCACCCCGTTCCGAGGCCTGCGCTACGACCCCGACCGGGTCGGAAGTCTCGCCGCCGTCACCTCCCCGCCGTACGACGTCGTGGTCCGCCCCGACGGCCTGCACCACCTCCAGGACGCGGACCCGTACAACATCGTCCGGCTGATCCTCCCTCAGGCGACCACGCCCAGCGCCCGCAACGAACAGGCCGCCGACACCCTCCGCCGCTGGCTCGACGAGGGCGTCCTCACGACCGACCCGGTACCCGCCCTGTACGTCTACGAGCAGCGGCACGCCGACGGCATGCTCCAGCGGGGCCTCATCGGCACCCTGCGGGTCTCCGAGCCCTCGGCCGGCGTCGTCCTCCCCCACGAGGACGTGATGCCGCACATCGTCGCCGACCGTGCGGCCCTGATGCGCGCCACCCGGGCCAACCTCGAACCCCTGCTCCTCACCTACCGCGGCAACGGCACGGCGGCGGAGATCATCGAACACTCCGCCGGCCAGGACCCGCTCCTGTCGACGACCACGGAGGACGGCTTCAGCCACCGCCTCTGGTCGATCACCGACCCCGCCCAGGTGGCCCGCGTCCAGGCCGACCTCGCCCGCCACCAGGCCCTCATCGCCGACGGCCACCACCGCTGGGCGACGTATCTGCGGCTACGCGCGGAGCACGGCTCCCCCAGCCCCTGGGACGACGGCCTGGTTCTCCTGGTAGACACCGCCCGCTACCCCCTGCGCGTCCGTGCCATCCACCGCCTCCTGCACGGCCTCCCCGTCGCGGAGGCACTGGCCGCGGTCGAGGGCCTGTTCCGCGTCCGGCGTCTGGAGGTTCCCCTGGCCGGGGCCCTCGACGCCCTCGCGGACGCGAGCGCCGAGGGCAACGCCTTCCTGCTGGCCGGCGACGGTGCCTTCCACCTCCTGGACCGCCCGGACCCGGCCCTGCTCGCCCGTACGGTCCCCGCCGACCGCCCGCAGGCCTGGCGCACCCTGGACGCGACCGTCCTGCACACCACGCTCCTGGACCAGGTGTGGCACATCCCCGAGGACGACCCGACCCGCATCGCCTACATCCACGACACGGCCGCCACGGTCGACAAGGCCGAACGCGACGCCGGTACGGCCGTACTGCTGCACCCGGTCCGCGAGGAGGTCGTTCGCGACCTCGCCCGCCAGGGCGTCACCATGCCCCGCAAGTCGACGTCGTTCGGCCCGAAACCGGCCTCGGGCCTGGTCCTGCGCACCCTGGACCTCTGACCGGGAAGCCTCAAGCAAGAGGGTAGAGAAAGGGGCTCGGCTCCGGTATGACACCGGAGCCGAGCCCCTTTCCCTCACCTACGCACGTCAGTCCTGGTCGTCGGCCTTGCCCTCGACCGGCTGCTCAACCTCGGCCTCGACCTCGACCTCGACGGCGACCTCGTCGTCGCCGTCCTCGGTCATCGCGTCGACGAACTCCACGCCGTCCAGCTCGGCCAGCCGGTCCGAGGCGTCGGTGCTGCTGTCGCGGTCGGCCTCGACGGCCTTCGCGAACCACTCCCGCGCCTCGCCCTGACGGCCGGCCGCGAGCAGCGCGTCGGCATACGCGTACCGCAGCCGCGCGGTCCACGGCTGCACCGAGTTCGACGCCAGCTCGGGGCTCTGGAGCGTCACGATCGCCGCGTCCAGCTGATCCATGTCACGCCGGGCACCGGCCGCGACGAGCCGCATCTCGACCTGCCCGGCCTTGTCGAGCTTGTGCACCTCGGGCGCGCCGGCCATCTCCAGCGCCTTCTCCGGCCGCCCGAGCCCACGCTCGCAGTCGGCCATGACGGGCCACAGTTCCACGGACCCGGTCATACGCCGCGCGGCACGGAACTCGGCCAGCGCCTCGCTGTACTTCTGTGTGGCGTACGCCGCGAACCCGGCAGCCTCGCGTACGGCGGCGACGCGCGACGCGAGCCGCAGCGCCACCTTCGAGTACGCGTAGGCGTTCTCGGGCTCCTCGTCGATGAGCCGCGCGACCATCACCAGGTTCTTGGCGACGTCCTCCGCAAGCCCCTTGGGCAGGCTCTGCAGCTCCTGCCGTACGTCCTTGTCGATCTCGTCGCCGGTGACGTCCTCGGGGATCGGCAGCCGCTTGATCGGCTCGCGGTCGCGGTCCCGGTCGTCCCGCCCCTGGTAGCCACCGGGACGACCACCACGCCGGTCGTCCCGACGGTCGTCGCGCCCGCCACGGTCGTCACGGCCACGGAAGCCACCGGGCCGCCCGCCACGGTCGTCACGCCCCTGGAAACCACCGGGCCGGCCACCGCGGTCGTCCCGTCCCCGGAACCCACCGCGATCCCCACCACGCTCGCCCCCACGACTGTCCTCACGCCGGACGAAGCCACCGCGGTCTCCCCGGTCGTCGCTACGGCGGTCGTCCCGGCGGTCGTCGCTACGACGCTCCGCCGGACGGTCGTCCCGGCGGTCGTCGCGCCGGAAGGCGGGACGGTCACCACGGTCGTCACGGCGGAACGGAGGCCGCTCACCACGGTCACCGCGATCGTCACGACGGAAGGGAGGACGGTCACCACGGTCGTCCCTGCGCGGTCCACGGTCCCGGTCGTCACGCCGGACGAAACCGCCGCGGTCTCCGCGGTCGTCGCTACGGCGGTCGTCCCGGCGGTCGTCGCTACGACGCTCCGCCGGACGGTCGTCCCGGCGGTCGTCGCGCCGGAAGGCGGGACGGTCACCACGGTCATCACGGCGGAACGGAGGCCGCTCACCACGGTCGTCACGGCGCGGTCCGCGATCGCGGTCGTCACGCCGGACGAAGCCACCGCGGTCTCCGCGGTCGTCGCTACGGCGGTCGTCACGCCGATCGTCGCTACGACGCTCCGCCGGACGGTCGTCCCGGCGGTCGTCGCGCCGGAAGGCGGGACGGTCACCACGGTCATCACGACGGAAGGGAGGCCGCTCACCGCGATCGTCACGACGGAAGGGAGGCCGCTCACCACGGTCACCGCGATCGTCACGACGGAAGGGAGGACGGTCACCACGGTCGTCACGACGCGGCCCACGGTCCCGGTCGTCACGCTGGAACGCCGGCCGCGAACCCCGATCACCCTGACCGCCACGACTGTCGTCACGACGGCCCGCAGCCGGCCGGTCGTCGCGCCTGTCGTCGCGACGGAAGCCACCACGATCACCGCGGTCATCGCCACGCCGGTCATCACGGCGGTCGTCACGCCGTGCGTATCCGCCGCCACCCCCGCTGGGGCGTCCCGCGCCGCCACCACGGTTGTCGTCACGTCGGCCGGCAGCGGGACGATCGTTGTCACGACGGAAGCCGCCACGGTCTCCGCGGTCGCTGCGGAAGCCTCCGCGCTCGCCACGGTCTCCGCGGTCCCCACTGTCCCGTCGCCGCTGGTCGCGTTCCGGTCGATCGTCGGGAGAGTTGGTGGACATGGGTGACTCCTGTCTTCGGTACTGCAAGTAATTCTCGCGCAGCCGGCTACCCGGCGCTTCCTGGAAAAACAAAAGGACCCCTGGTCCCCAGCGTGAACGCTGGGGACCAGGGGTCCTTCCAAAGATTGTTCGGCGGCGTCCTACTCTCCCACAGGGTCCCCCCTGCAGTACCATCGGCGCTGTGAGGCTTAGCTTCCGGGTTCGAAATGTAACCGGGCGTTTCCCTCACGCTATGACCACCGAAACCCTAATGGTTTCGAGCGAACAAGCACACTTTTTACTTGTTTAGCTCTAAGCCGGCAACTGTTCGTTGCCTCAGAACTAACACAGTGGACGCGAGCAACTGAGGACAAGCCCTCGGCCTATTAGTACCAGTCAGCTTCACCCGTTACCGGGCTTCCACATCTGGCCTATCAACCCAG
>NZ_JARGEF010000160.1:0-19327 GCF_033794725.1 Streptomyces sp. ID05-39B
CCCTCCACGCGCCCGTCCTCCGCCACCGCCGCGACGGCATACTCCCCACCGTCGCCGCGGGCGGCGGTGCCGGTGAGGGTGGCGCCGCGGACGGAGAGGGCGGCGGCGACGGTGGGGAGTATGCCGTCGCGGCGGTGGCGGAGGACGGGCGCGTGGAGGGTTTCGTCGCTGCTCCAGCCGATGCGGGGGTCGCCGGAGCGGCTGGTGTGCGGTCCCGTTTGTGTGGCGTTCATGATCGTCATTCCCCTCCCGTGCATCCCCCGGAGGACTCAGAGTGCCAAATGGCGTGGGGTGTGGGAAAGCTGGGGCGGTGCGACACGCCCGTGTTGGGGCTGGCTGTCACGGCAGGGTGACGGCAGGTCACGGAAGTGGAGGGCCGGTGACCGGTGTCGTCGTACCGCATAGGCTGTCGGCACCGCGTGGCGCGCGGTTGACGCGCGCCTGAGACCGTTGGAGACAGTCGGATACGGAGTGTGGTGGTCGGGTCCGGATGCGGATTCGGCGGCCGGGGTCCGTCCAGAGTGCCGCAGGGGGCAACCGCCATGACGACAGGTCGGCTCGGGCAGCGAGCTGCGCCGCCGAACGCGGCCTACGCCGGGCAGGTCGTGCATTTTCCGGATCCGGTCCGGGCCGCACGTCACCCGAGAGGGGTGCGGGTGGACGAGCACGGCTACCCGGATTTCTCGGCCTATGCCCGTGCGGCCGCGGAGATCGCGGAGCCGCCGGAGGGTTTCGGCGTGGATGAGTTGCGGCTGACGGATTACGTGTCGGCGAACGCGGCGTTGTCGGCGTCGGGGCATGAGTTGTGGGACACGGTGGACAGTGTGGCGACGCCGCACGGCTGGACGTGGCATCACGTGGTGGGTTCGCGTCGGCTGGAGCTGGTTCCGGTCGAGGTGAAGGCGTTGCTGCGGCATCACGGTGGGATCGTGACGGCGGTGGTGGATCAGGCGAAGCGTGGGACGCGGCCGTTGCAGGAGACGCGTCCGGCGCATTTCGGGCTGCCGAAGTCGGGTGTGGCGGTGTCGGAGCAGCAGGTGCAGGGGGTCGAGGAGGACCTCGGGTACCGGTTGCCCGGCGCGTATCGGTCGTTCCTGAAGGCCGCGGGCGGTTGTGCTCCGGTGGGGCCGGCGCTGGACGCGGAGTTGGGGCTGCTGGTGGACCAGCCGTTCTTCACGGTGCGCGACGAGGCGGCGGTCAACGACCTGGTGTACGTCAACAAGTGCCTGCGTGACCATCTGACCAAGGACTACCTGGGGGTCGCGTTCGTGCAGGGCGGTCTGCTGGCCGTGAAGGTGAAGGGCGAGCGGATCGGCTCGGTGTGGTTCTGCGCGTACGACGATGTGCGGGATGTGGATCCGGCGTGGTCGCCGGCGGAGCGGGTGGAGCGTTTGCTGCTGCCGTGCGGTGAGGATTTCGATGCCTTCCTGTCGCGGTTGGCGGGGCGGCCGCCCGAGTTGGAGACGGTGGCGAATCTGATGGTGGACGGTGGTTTCGCGCGGGTCGTTCCCGCTGCCGCCGGTTCTTCTGTTTCGTCCGTCGGTGTGGGGGAGTGATCCGGCGATGGTGACGTTCGCGCAGGCGCAGGAGCGCGGTGAAGAGTGGGTCAACGGGGACGTGCCGGCCTATCAGCACCGTGAGGTGCGGGTCCGCGAGTTCGGGCTCGGGTTCGTGGTGTGGGCCGAGGACCGGGCGGAGGGGCCGCGTTCGGACGGGGGCGGCCAGCGGCTGGTGCTCGCCCGGGACAGTGGTGAGGCCACGTTGTGGCCGGCGCTGCCGGTGGGCGAGGTGGTCCGCCGGTACGAGGAGGAGTACGGCCGTCCGGAGGGTGAACCGGAGCCGGCGCCGGCGCCTGCGGCGCGGGTGGATCTGAATCAGACGTCGTTCCTGCTGTCGCCGCCGGAGTGGTTGCAGGAGGCGGCGGACCGGCTGGGGATCGGGGAGGCGGCTGCTTCTCCGTCGTCCGCCGCTCCTTCCGCTTCCGCGGCTCCTTCTGCGGTTCCGTCCGCTGCTGCTCCGGGGGCGGCTGATGAGTCGTTGCCCCGGACGCAGGCGGGGGTGCCGACGCCGACGCCGCCCCCCACGCCTGCCGGGGCCACGCCCTGGGCGGGTACGGACACCAACGGCGATTCCGGTGACGACCGTTCCGTACCGCTGCCGGCGACGGTGTTCGCGCCGCAGTTGAGCGGTTCCGACGACGACGACGTGCCGCCGCCGACGTCCGTGCCGGACGCCAAGACGGCGCTGATGTCGGGTGGCAGCGGGCTTCCGTCCACGACGGTCGCGCCGGCGCTCCAGCACCCGGCCGGGCCGGGTGCGCCCACCCCGACTCCGCCGCCGGCCTCCACCCCCGCGCCGCCGCCTCCGGCGCCGGTTTCGGGTGGGCCGGCGACTCCGCCACCGCCCCCGCCCGGTCCGCAGGGCACACCTGCGCCCGGTGCGTCGTCCTACGGCGGCCAGCAGCCGCCTGGTGTTCCGCAGCCGCCGGCCGGTCCGGCTGCTCCGAGCACGCCGTCCCGGTCGCTCGCGCCGAACGCCGGGGACATCGCCGATGCCGCCACCAGCAAGGCGGCTCCGCCGCCGCGGCGGCGGGTCGGAGGGGCGCCGCCCCCGCCTCCGCCGAGCGCGCCGGGTGCGCCGGGTGGGCGGCCGGGTGCGACGCCTGCGCCTGCCGCCGGTCCGGGTGCTCCGGGTGCGTCGGCGGGCGGTTATGTGCCTACGCAGTTGGTGTCGGCGCTGGGTCCCGAGGGTCCGGGTGCGCCGGGTGCTCCCCGTGCTCCCGGCGCCCCGGGTGCCCCTGGTGGGCCGAACCGGCCCGCCCCGCCGAGCCGGCCGGGTGGTACGCCTCCGGGTGGGGTGCACCACGCCGCGACGATGTTCGCCGACCCGAGCCAGATGGGTCCGGGGGCGCCGCAGCCGCCGGGTGCTCCCCAGCCGCCGGGTCCGCCGGGCGCGCCGGGTGCCCCTGGTGCTCCGCAGCCTCCGGCCGCCCCCGGTGTGCCCGGTGGTGCGCCCGGTGCCCACGGGTCCGCCGGTGGGGCGCAGGGCGCCGCGCACCATGCCGCGACGATGCTGGCCGGTCCTGGCGGCCCCGGCACGCCGCCGGCGCCGAGCGCTCCGCACACGCCGCACGCACCGCAGCCGCCGATGCCGCCGGGCGGGATGCCCCCGGGCGGTGGGATGCCGCCCGGCGCGATGCCTGCGCCGGGTATGCCCGGACCGGGGCAGCCTCAGGCGTACGGGTATCCCCAGCAGGGGCAGCCGACCGTCGGGCCGGGCTATCAGGCCGTGCTGCGCTACCGGGCGCACGACGGGTCGGAGCAGCAGCTGATCCGGCGTTCGGCGCCGGGTACGCCGCACCCGGAGTGGCAGATCTTCCATGAGCTGCGGGCGATGAACGTGCCGCCGGACCAGGTGCTGGAGCTGCACACGGAGCTGGAGTCGTGCGAGCTGCCGGGGGCCTACTGCGCGCGGATGATGCGCGAGCAGTGGCCGCAGGCGCGGATCACGAGCATCGCGCCGTACGGCACGGACCATGCGAGCCGGCAGCAGGGGATGCGTCAACTGCTGGCCCACCAGGGTGAGTTGCATCAGGTCGCCGATGGTCCCGCGCGTCCGGCCCCGGTGCGGGCGCCGTTGCAGCCGGTGCAGCCCGCGCCGCCGATCCCGCCGGAGGCGATCGCGCAGGAGATGGCCGCGGCCTTCGGGCCGGGGGTGTTCCGGTTCGAGCAGGCGGCCGTGTCCCGCCAGGGTGTGCCGCCGGTCGTGGCGCACACGCTGGTGGTGGCGGGTCTGCCGATGGACCTGGGTCCGTTCTTCTGGGCGCAGGCCCAGCCGGGGCGGCCCGTGCCGACGCTGGCGGAGCTGGCGGCGGAGCGGGGTGTGCAGCCGGCGGCGGACGCGGGGTCGTACCTCGTGATGGGCAGCGACTTCGGCAAGGCGCTGTGTGTGCAGTACGGGACGGCGAACATCGTCGCCGTGCCGGTGGAGGCGGGGCCGGGCGGGGCGTCCGTGCCGCCGCAGTTCGTGAACAGCGGGCTGCCGGAGTTCGCGCGCTGTCTCGCGCTGCTGGGGCGGATGTGGCGGCTGCGGTTCGGTCTGAACCAGGAGCAGGCGGGCCGCTGGACCGTCGACTTCCAGGCGCAGCTGGCGGCGCTGGACCCGGCGGCGCTGGGTTCGCCGGAGAGCTGGTGGTCGGTGCTGCTGGAGGAGATGTGGGACGGCCTGCTGTGAGGCGTACCTCCCGCTGACGGCTGTGCCGGTAGGGCTGTGCGGGTGAGGGCCGGACCCGGTCGTGTGACCGGGTCCGGCCCTTTCGTGTGCGTGTCCGGCCAGGGTCGACCGTGACCTGTTCGCGGAGTGTCGCGTTATGAACACTTGCGCCCGATACATCAAGATATGCGCGAAATCATCTCTTACGCGTCCGTCTGGTGGAGAGGGGTCCAGGTGATCAGCGCTTCTATGGCACCACCCGGTTTCATGACCGTCCGCAGGCGCGGCTACCGGCCCGAACAGGTCGAGGAGTACACCGCCGCACTCTCGGCCGACCGGGACGCCGCCTGGGAGCGGGCCGCCCGGCTGACCGTGCTGGCCAGGGACATGGAGGCGGAGGCCGTACGGCTGCGGGAGGCCGTGAGCCGGCTGGCGCCGCAGACGTACGACGGCCTCGGGGAGCGTGCGCGGCGCATCTTCCAGCTCGCGCGGGAGGAGGCGGCGGCCGTGCGCGAAGGCGCCCGGCGCGCGGCCGAGGAGCACGTCGCGCGGGCCGAGGCCGACGCCGACGCGGTGCGTGCGGCGGCGCGGGAGCGGGCGGACGAGGTGCGCGCGGAGGCCGCGGAACGGGCCCGGCAGAAACTGCTCGCGGCGCGCGCCGAGGCCGACGACACGCGCATCGGCGCCCGGCGCGAGGTGAAGGCGAACCGGGGCGAGGCCCTCGCGGCCCTGCGCGAGATGCGCCGGCGTACGGCGGCCCTGCTCGCCGACCGGGAGAAGGACCAGGCCGAGAGGTGGGCCGCCGCCGAACGCGAGGAGGCCGAACGGGCCGCCGTGCTCGACGCGCACCAGGCGCGGCAGGTGGCACGCGCCGAGGCGGCGCTGTCGGAGGCGAAACAGGCGTTCGCCGAGGCCGAGGAGTCCGCCCGCCGACGCCAGGAGGAGGCGCAGGCGCGTGCCGCCGGACTTCTGGCGGAGGCACGCGCGCGTGCGGAACGCCTCGCGCGCGACACGGAACGCGTACTGCGCGAGCACGGCGAGCGGTGGGACGACGTACAGGCACACATCGACCACGTACGCAGCAGCCTCAGCGCGCTCACCGGGCGCACCGTGCAATAGCGCGGGGAAGGCCGGTGGGACGGGCGCCCGCTTCCGCCGCCTCCGGTCAGTCGCCCCTGCGCACCGCCCCCGCCAGGATCCAGCCCTCGGCGGCCTCGTACCGGTGCCGATGCTCCTCCGCCTTGCGGCGGCCCGAGGCGAGGGTGCCGAGCGGGCCGTCAGGTGGTCGGGGCGCCCGGCGCCGGGGATCAGTCGTCGGGGGCGCCCGGCGCCGGGGATCAGTCGTCGGGTTCGCCCAGTACCGGGAAGCGGCGCGGGGCCACGCACAGCAGTACCAGGAAGGCGAGCGCGGCGGCGCCGGCCGCGCCCAGGTACACGGCGTGCACGGCCTCCGCGACCGCGTGCCGGGTCGCCTCCGCCGGGGCGCCCGCCTCCAGGTCGCGGGCGACGGAGTCCAGGTCGCCCGCGCCGCCCAGCCGCGCCGCCAGCACCCCGTTGGCCACCGCCCCGAACAGCGCGGCGCCGATCGTCTGACCGCTCTGACGGCAGAACAGGACCGATGCCGTGGTGGTGCCCCGTTCCGACCAGCCGACCGTCGACTGCACGCCGACGATCAGCGGCAGCTGGAACAGCCCGAGCGCCGCGCCGAGCAGCAGCATCAGCAGTGTCGGCTGCCAGGCCGCGCCCGGATACGGCAGGAAGGGGAACGCGAGCAGGATCAGCGTCGCCGCGCCGATGCCGAGGAGGGCGGTGTCGCGGAAGCCGATACGCCGGTACACGTGCTGACTCAGGGCCGCCGACAGCGGCCAGCTCAGCGTCCACACCGACAGCACGAACCCGGCCGTCACCGGATCCAGGTCCAGCACCGCCTGGGCGTACGTCGGCAGGAACACCGTGGGCGCCACCATCAGCAGGCCCAGCGCGCCCAGCGTGAGGTTGACCGCGGCGATCGTACGGCGGCGCCACACCCAGCCAGGGATGATCGGCTCGGCGGCCCGGCGCTCGATGACCACGACGAGGCCGGCCAGGGCGAGACCCCCGGCGAACAGGGCGAGCGACGGCGCCGACAGCCACGGCCAGGCCACCCCGCCCTGCACCAGGGCGGTCAGCAGCACCCCGCCGGTCGCGAACACCGCCAGCGCGCCCGCCCAGTCGACCCGCGCGCGGGCCCGTGACTTCCGCTGCGGCTCGTGCAGATGACGCACGATCAGCCACAACGCGACCGCCCCGATGGGCAGGTTGACGAGGAAGATCCACCGCCAGTCCGCGTACGCCGCCAGCAGCCCGCCCAGGCCCGGTCCCGCGACCGCGGACACCGCCCACACCGTGGATAGCCTGGACTGGATCTTCGGGCGTTCCCTCAGCGGGTAGAGGTCGGCGGCCAGGGTCTGCACGGTGCCCTGCAACGCGCCGCCGCCCAGGCCCTGCACGACACGGAACGCGATCAGCGCGCCCATGTTCCAGGCGAGCGCGCACAGCAGCGAGCCGAGCAGGAAGAGGACCGCGCCGGCCACCAGCACGGGTTTGCGGCCGAAGGTGTCGGAGAGCTTGCCGTAGACGGGCAGGGTGACCGTGACGGCGAGCAGGTAACCGGAGAACAGCCAGGAGAACACGGAGAACCCGCCGAGGTCGCCGACGATCTGCGGTACGGCGGTGGAGACGATCGTGGAGTCCAGCGCGGCCAGCGCCATGGACAGCATCAGCGCGGCGACGACCGCGCCGCGCTTCCCGGTGTCCCCGGTGGCCGTGCCCTCGGCGGCTTCCCGTGTCGCGGGTCCGATGTCGCCCATCCGATGCCCACCCCTGTCCGTCCCGCGTTCCCGCGTCCCGTGCCCCTTGCACCTATCGCCGCGGACAGCTTCCCACTTGACCCTGACGCGAGGGGAGGGTGGAGCCTGACCGGGTCAGAGGGTGGACACGACCCCGAGGCTCACTCCACCCACCGGTGGACAGCCCCTAGGGGTCTCTCCGTACTACGGCTGGGGGAGGGCTCGTACCGGCGGAGGAGGAGAAGTGCCCACCCCGCTACTTAACCTGGCTTTATGCCGCCGGGGCGGGCAACCCCACCGGCCGGAGGTGGGGTTAACCCCCCTCGAAGACGGGCCCGAGCACCAGCGCGCCGCACCCGGTCGCGCCGACAGACTCTTCGACGTAGCACCGAAGACGTACCACCTCGCACCACCCACCGACGCGGCACTTCGCGCGTCTCATCGACTTCCGACTTCCGACATAGGAGATTCACCGTGACTTCGGCTGTAACCATTCCCGGGCACGGGGGCGATTCAGAAGGTGCCGCGCGGAGCGCCTCGTTGAGGGGTGGCGGCCGGGTGGCGGGAGGGAGTACGGCCGTTGCCGCTCGAGCGCGGCAGGTCGTCAAGGCGTACGGGGCCGGGGAGACCCGCGTCGTCGCCCTCGACCACGTCGACGTGGACATCGCCCGTGGCCGCTTCACCGCGATCATGGGCCCCTCGGGGTCCGGCAAATCCACCCTGATGCACTGCCTCGCCGGCCTGGACACCGTCACGTCCGGGCAGATCTACCTGGACGAGACCGAGATCACCGGGCTCAAGGACAAGAAGCTGACGCAACTGCGCCGGGACCGGATCGGGTTCATCTTCCAGGCGTTCAACCTGCTGCCGACGCTCAACGCGCTGGAGAACATCACGCTGCCCATGGACATCGCCGGCCGCAAGCCGGACAAGGCCTGGCTGCAGCAGGTCGTCGAGACGGTCGGACTGGCCGACCGGCTCAAGCACCGGCCCACCCAGCTCTCCGGCGGCCAGCAGCAGCGCGTCGCCGTGGCGCGCGCCCTCGCCGCCCGCCCCGAGATCATCTTCGGCGACGAGCCGACCGGAAACCTCGACTCGCGGGCCGGTGCGGAGGTCCTGGGCTTCCTGCGCCGCTCCGTGGACGAACTCGGCCAGACCATCGTCATGGTCACCCACGATCCCGTAGCCGCCTCCTACGCCGACCGCGTCCTGTACCTCGCCGACGGCCGCATCGTCGACGAGATGAACCAGCCCACGGCCGAGCAGGTCCTGGACCGCATGAAGGACTTCGACGCCCGGGGACGTACGTCATGACCGTCATGAAGACCTCGATGCGCAACTTCCTCGCGCACAAGGGACGCATGGCCCTGTCGGCCGTGGCCGTGCTGCTGTCGGTGGCCTTCGTCTGCGGGACGCTGGTGTTCACCGACACCATGAACACCACCTTCGACAAGCTGTTCGCGGCCACCTCCTCCGATGTGACGGTGAGCGCGAAGGGCGCCTCCGACACCGGTGAGACGACCTCCGGCAACGGCAAGCCGCCGGTCATGCCGGCCGACGTGGTCGGCAAGGTCCGTCAGGCGCAGGGCGTGAAGTCGGCGGAGGGGGCTGTCTTCTCCACCTCCGTGACCGTCGTCGACGCCGACAAGGACAGTCTGTCGCCCTCCGGCGGCGGCCCCACCATCGTCGGCAACTGGAACGCCAACGAAGCCCGCACCATGAAGATCACCGAAGGTGCGGCGCCCCGGAACTCCGGGCAGATCATGGTCGACGCGGACACCGCGGACAAGCACGGCCTGAAGGTCGGCGACGAGATCGGCGTGATCAGCGCCGTCGGCACGCACACCGCGAAGATCTCCGGCGTCACCGCCTTCCAGGTCACCAACCCCGGCGCGGCGATCTTCTACCTCGACACCAAGGCCGCGCAGGACATCCTGGTCGGCGAGTCCGACGTGTTCACCAACGTCAATGTCACGGCCGCGGCCGGGGTGAGCGACGACCGGTTGAAGCAGAACGTCACGGCCGCGCTCGGCGGCGACTACAAGGTGCAGACCGCCAAGGAGACCGCCGACGCCAACCAGCAGGAAGTCGGAGAGTTCCTGAACGTGATGAAGTACGCGATGCTCGGCTTCGCCGGGATCGCCTTCCTCGTCGGCATCTTCCTGATCATCAACACCTTCTCCATGCTGGTCGCCCAGCGCACCCGGGAGATCGGCCTGATGCGGGCCATCGGCTCCAGCCGCAAGCAGGTCAACCGCTCGGTCCTGGCCGAGGCCCTGCTGCTCGGTGTCGTCGGCTCCGTCCTCGGCGTCGGCGCGGGCGTCGGCATCGCCGTCGGCCTGATGAAGCTCATGAGCATGACCGGCATGAACCTGTCCACCGACGACCTCACGGTGGCCTGGACGACCCCGGTCATCGGCCTGGTCCTCGGCGTCGTCGTCACCGTCCTCGCCGCCTACCTGCCCGCCCGCCGCGCCGGCAAGGTCTCCCCGATGGCCGCGCTGCGCGACGCCGGCGCCCCCGCCGACGCCAAGGCCGGTGTCGTACGGGCCGTGCTCGGACTGCTCCTCACCGGTGGCGGCGTGTTCGGCCTCTACCTCGCCTCCGCCGCCGACAAGGCGAGCGAAGGCTCCCTCTGGCTCGGCCTGGGCGTCGTCCTGAGCCTGATCGGGTTCGTGGTGATCGGCCCGCTGCTCGCCGGCGGCCTGGTCCGGGTGCTCGGCGCGGTCGTGCTGCGGGCCTTCGGCCCCGTCGGCCGGATGGCGGAGCGCAACGCCCTGCGCAACCCGCGCCGCACCGGCGCCACCGGCGCCGCCCTGATGATCGGGCTCGCCCTGGTCGCGTGCCTGTCGGTGGTCGGCTCCTCCATGGTCGCCTCCGCCACCGGCCAGCTCGACAAAACCGTCGGCACCGACTTCATCATCCAGAACGACGAGGGCCAGCTGATCACCCCGCAGGCCGCGCAGGCCGTCAAGGCGACGCCCGGCCTGGAACGGGTCACCGAGTACAAGGTCATCGACGCCGACCTGACGACCCCGGACGGCAAGACGTCCAAGGGCGAGACCGTCAACGCCGCCGACCCGACCTACGCCACCGACCTCACCACCGAGACGGTGGCGGGCAAGCTCGCCGACGCGTACAAGCCCGACTCCATGTCCGTCTTCGAGGGCTTCGCCGCCGAGCACGGCCTGACGATCGGCTCCAAGGTCCAGGTCGCGTTCAAGGACGGCACCTCCGCCGCCCTCACCGTTCGCGCGATCACCAGCGACGACGTCCTCATCGACAAGGGCGCCATGTACGCCTCCATCGCGACCGTCGCCACGTACGTGCCGGCCGAGAAGATGCCGCTCGACCAGCTCGTCTTCGCCACGGCGAAGGAAGGCCAGCAGGAGGCCGCCTACACCGCGCTGAAGTCCGCACTGCACGACTACCCGCAGTACACCGTCCGCGACCAGACCGACTACAAGGAAGCCCTCAAGGACCAGATCGGCCAGCTGCTGAACCTGATCTACGGCCTCCTCGCCCTCGCGATCATCGTGGCCGTCCTCGGCGTGGTGAACACCCTCGCCCTGTCGGTGGTCGAACGCACCCGGGAGATCGGCCTCATGCGGGCGATCGGCCTCTCGCGCCGGCAGCTACGGCGCATGATCCGACTGGAGTCGGTCGTCATCGCCCTCTTCGGTGCGCTGCTCGGCCTCGGCCTGGGCATGGGCTGGGGCGCCACGGCTCAGCAGCTCCTCGCGCTGGAGGGTCTGACCGTCCTCGACATCCCGTGGCCGACGATCATCGGTGTCTTCATCGCCTCGGCCTTCGTGGGCCTCTTCGCCGCACTGATCCCGGCGTTCCGGGCAGGCCGGATGAATGTCCTGAACGCGATCGCGACGGACTGACCTCCCGGTCGGAAAAGCCGGCGCCGAGGAGCCACCGTGCTCTTCGGCGCCGGCTCATTCGTCTTCCGGGTCAGTTCCCTTCGAGTCTGCCCCAGAACCTCCCAGCCCGGGCACAGCGCCTGGCCAAGTCGTACCCTGGACACCCCCGGCCCGTGACACGTGCCGGGCCCTTCGCGTTGCCGCCAGCCCGGACCACCTCCCACACCACCCACCTCGGACCCCCGGACGGAAAACCCCCTCCATGAGCCTGCACGGTCTGCTCGACGCCGTAGTCAAGGACCCCGCCCTCGCGGAAGCGATCCCCGCGGCCGCCGACGGCAACCGCATGCACATCGACCTCGTCGGCCCCCCTGCCGCCCGCCCCTTCACGATCGCCGCCCTCGCGAGGGAGACCACCCGCACGGTCCTCGCGGTCACGGCGACCGGCCGGGAGGCGGAGGACCTGGCGGCCGCCCTGCGTACGCTCCTGCCCCCGGACGGCGTCGTGGAGTACCCCTCCTGGGAGACGCTCCCGCACGAGCGCCTCAGCCCCCGCAGCGACACCATGGGCCGCCGCCTCGCCGTCCTGCGCCGACTGGCCCACCCGCGCGCCGACGACCCCGAGACCGGGCCGGTCTCCGTCATCGTGGCGCCGGTCCGCTCGGTGCTCCAGCCGCAGGTCAAGGGCCTCGGTGACCTGGAGCCGGTGGCCCTGAGGGGCGGCCTGACCGCCGACCTGAACGAGATCGTGGAAGCCCTCGCCGCAGCCGCGTACGCGCGCGTGGAGCTGGTCGAGAAGCGCGGCGAGTTCGCCGTACGCGGCGGCATCCTGGACGTGTTCCCGCCCACCGAGGAACACCCCCTGCGCGTCGAGTTCTGGGGCGACGACGTCGAGGAGATCCGCTACTTCAAGGTCGCCGACCAGCGCTCGCTGGAGGTCGCCGAGCACGGGCTGTGGGCGCCCCCCTGTCGCGAGCTGCTCCTCACCGACGAGGTCCGCGCCCGCGCGCGTGCCCTCGCCGAACAACACCCCGAGCTGGGCGACCTGCTCGGCAGGATCGCGGAGGGCATCGCCGTGGAGGGCATGGAGTCCCTCGCACCCGTCCTGGTCGACGACATGGAGCTGCTGCTCGACGTGCTGCCCAAGGGGTCGATGGCCGTCGTCTGCGACCCCGAGCGGGTCCGCACGCGCGCCTCGGACCTGGTGGCGACGAGCCAGGAGTTCCTCCAGGCGTCCTGGGCGGCCACCGCGGGCGGCGGAGAGGCCCCCATCGACGTCGGCGCGGCCTCCCTGTGGTCCCTCGCCGACGTGCGCGACCGGGCGCGCGAGCTGGACATGATGTGGTGGTCGGTGTCCCCCTTCGCCGCCGACGTGGAGCTGGAGGCGGACACCCTCAAGCTGGCCATGCACGCCCCCGAGGCCTACCGGGGCGACACGGCGAAGGCCCTCGCCGACACCAAGGGCTGGCTGGCCGAGGGCCGGCGCGTCGTCTTCGTCACCGAGGGCCACGGCACGGCCGCCCGCACGGCCGAGGTGCTCGGCAACGAGGGCGTTCCGGCCCGCCTGGACACCGACCTGACCGAGCTGACCCGCTCCCTGGTGCACGTCTCCTGCGGCTCGATCGACCACGGCTTCATCGATCCGGCGCTCGACCTCGTCGTCCTGACGGAGACCGATCTGACCGGCCAGAAGGCGGCCGGCAAGGACGGCGCCCGGATGCCCGCGCGCCGCAGGAAGACGATCGACCCGCTCACCCTGGAGGCGGGCGACTACATCGTCCACGAGCAGCACGGCGTGGGCCGCTACATCGAGATGGTGCAGCGCACGGTCCAGGCCGCCACCCGCGAGTACCTGGTCGTGGAGTACGCCCCCGCCAAGCGCGGCCAGCCCGGCGACCGTCTCTACATCCCCACCGACCAGCTGGAACAGATCACCAAGTACGTCGGTGGCGAGGCACCCACCCTGCACCGCCTCGGCGGCGCCGACTGGACGAAGACCAAGGCGCGCGCGAAGAAGGCCGTCAAGGAGATCGCCGCCGACCTGATCAAGCTGTACAGCGCCCGCATGGCCGCCCCCGGGCACGCCTTCGGCGCGGACACGCCCTGGCAGCGCGAGCTGGAGGACGCCTTCCCGTACGTGGAGACGCCCGACCAGCTCACCACCATCGCCGAGGTCAAGGACGACATGGAGAAGTCGGTTCCCATGGACCGCCTGATCTGCGGCGACGTCGGCTACGGCAAGACGGAGATCGCCGTCCGCGCCGCCTTCAAGGCCGTCCAGGACGGCAAGCAGGTCGCCGTCCTGGTCCCCACCACGCTGCTGGTGCAGCAGCACTTCGGCACGTTCAGCGAGCGGTACGCGCAGTTCCCGGTGAAGGTGAAGGCGCTGTCCCGCTTCCAGTCCGACACGGAGGCCAAGGCGGTCCTGGAGGGCCTGCACGAGGGCTCCGTGGACGTCGTCATCGGCACCCACCGGCTGTTCTCCTCGGAGACCAGGTTCAAAGACCTCGGCCTCGTCATCGTCGACGAGGAGCAGCGCTTCGGCGTCGAGCACAAGGAACAGCTGAAGAAGCTGCGGGCCAACGTCGACGTACTGACGATGTCGGCCACGCCCATCCCGCGCACCCTGGAGATGGCGGTGACGGGCATCCGCGAGATGTCGACGATCACCACGCCCCCGGAGGAGCGCCACCCGGTTCTCACCTTCGTCGGGCCCTACGAGGAGCGGCAGATCGGTGCCGCCGTCCGCCGCGAACTGCTGCGCGAGGGCCAGGTCTTCTACATCCACAACCGGGTCGAGTCGATCGACCGGGCGGCGGCGAGGCTGCGCGAGATCGTGCCCGAGGCGCGCATCGCGACCGCGCACGGCCAGATGTCGGAGGCCGCGCTGGAGCAGGTCGTCGTCGACTTCTGGGAGAAGCGGTTCGACGTGCTCGTCTCGACGACGATCGTCGAGTCCGGCATCGACATCTCCAACGCCAACACGCTGATCGTCGAGCGCGGTGACAACTTCGGCCTGTCCCAGCTGCACCAGCTGCGCGGCCGCGTGGGCCGCGGGCGCGAACGCGGTTACGCCTACTTCCTGTACCCGCCGGAGAAGCCGCTCACGGAGACGGCCCACGAGCGCCTCGCGACCATCGCCCAGCACACCGAGATGGGCGCGGGCATGTACGTCGCGATGAAGGACCTGGAGATCCGCGGCGCGGGCAACCTCCTCGGCGGCGAACAGTCCGGGCACATCGCGGGCGTCGGCTTCGACCTGTACATCCGCATGGTCGGCGAGGCCGTCGCGGACTACCGGCGTCAGCTGGAGACGGGGGAGATCGAGGAGGAGGCACCCCTCGAGGTCAAGATCGAGCTGCCCGTCGACGCGCACGTCCCGCACGACTACGCCCCCGGCGAGCGGCTGCGCCTCCAGGCCTACCGGGCCATCGCCTCGGCCAACTCCGAGGAGGACGTCAAGGCCGTACGCGCGGAACTCGTCGACCGCTACGGCAAGTTGCCCGAGCCGGTGGAGAACCTGCTGCTGGTGGCCGGGCTGCGGATGCTGGCCCGGTCCTGCGGGGTCGGGGAGATCGTGCTCCAGGGCAACAACATCCGGTTCGCGCCGGTGGAGTTGCGCGAGTCGCAGGAGCTGCGGCTCAAGCGGGTGTATCCGGGGTCGGTCATCAAGCCGGCCGCGCACCAGCTCCTCGTACCCCGCCCCAAGCCCGCCAAGATGGGCGGCAAGCCGGTGGTGGGGCGCGAACTGCTCGGCTGGGTGGGCGAGTTCCTGGTGACGGTGCTGGGCTAGGGCCGCGGCCCAGGCCGTAGGGCATGGTGAGGCCGTCCGCGGGAGGCTCCGCTCCGCGGACGGCCAGGGTGGCTCTACGGCTGCTTCGGGCTACGGCTGCGTCGGGCTACGGCTGCTCGGGCGGCCGGTCCTCGTCGATGCCCATCCGCCGGTGCAGCTGCTGCTGCCCGGTGTCGACCTGGGACTCGTACTTGTTGCCGGTCTTCTCGTTGACCTTCTTCTCGGCAGCGTCGGACACGCCCTTGGCCTTGTCCCGATGGTTCTTGATCTTGTCGAAGATGCCCATGCGCAGCTCCCTCCGGAGGTGACTACCTCCCACGGTATGCCCGGCTTGTGTCGTATGCCCACTTGAGGTCGCGGAGGCCTGGACCTCCCGTACCGCCCCCGTGCGCCCCTCGCCTACGGTGTACGCGAGTCAGGCCGGGGAAAACGCCCTGTGCGGGGTGGCGGCGGCCGAGCAGGGGAGGGGACGCGTGAAGCGTCTGAGGGGTGGGGCGGCGACCGCCGTCGTACTGGTCTGCGCCATGACCGGCTGCACCGACCAGGTCACCGGCACCGGCTCCGCCGGACCCGACAGGACCGAGGGCGGGGAAGCGGCCCTCACGGCCGCCCGGTCGCTCACCGTGAAGGGGCGGGCACCACGCACCGGTTACGACCGGGACAGGTTCGGCACCGCCTGGGCCGACACCGACTCCAACAATTGTGGGACCCGCGACGACATCCTCAAACGGGACCTGGAGAGTGTCCGGTTCACCGGCGGCAGCTGCAAGGTGTCGTACGGCGTGCTGGAGTCGGATCCCTATTCCGGCAAGGACGTGACCTACCGGCGCGGCAGCAGTCAGGTCGACATAGACCATGTCGTCGCGCTGTCCGACGCCTGGCAGAAGGGCGCCAAGTACTGGGACGCGAGCAAGCGCATCGCCCTCGCCAACGACCCCCTCAACCTGCTGGCCGTGGACGCGAGCACCAACCGTGCCAAGGGGGACGGCGACACGGCGACCTGGCTGCCGCCCAACAAGGCCTACCGGTGCCCGTACGTGGCGGCGCAGGTCGCGGTGAAGAAGAAGTACGGACTGTGGGTCACCGCCGCCGAGCAGGCCGCCATGGAGAAGGTCCTCTCCGGCTGCCCCGCCCAGAAACTCCCCACGGGCGGCAACCCGACGACGGCGCCGGAACGCTTCCACGCCAACTGAGCGGGTGGCCCGGCCGCGGCACCCGCCCCCGACCGGCTCCGACCCGCGGGCCCGTCCGCGTGCCGACGGCTTCGGCGCCGGCTTCGGCGACTACCGGCCGTACGGATACCCCTGCTGATAGTGCCCCTGCGGGCCGGGCGCCCCGTACGCCATCGCCGGCATCGTCAGGATCCGCTTGTCGAACATGCCCCACAGCAGCATGCAGGCCGCCGTCGCCAGCGTCACCAGGATGGCGAGACCCATGTACTCGTCCCCGTCCGGGCTGTCGTCCGTCGCCATCCACGGCACGGTCACGCACTCGTACAGCGCGAACGCGCCGAAGGCGACCCAGTCCGAGGACCGGCCGCGGCGGATCGCCACATACAGGAACGGCACCCACGCCAGCAGGCCGAAGGAGAACCAGGCCAGGGCCACCCAGCCGATCCGCTGGAACCAGCCCGCCTCGAGCCGCTTCTCCGAACCCGTCATCACTGTCGTCATGTCGCCCCCCAAGTAGCCAGGGAGCAAGATTAGGCCACGTCTGTGCCCGCCCGGACCTCCCTGTCCTACTGTGACATGAGCGAATCATGGCCCGGTGAGAGGCCCGGGTTTCCCGGCCGCGGACCCCCGCGCGGTACGGTGCGTTCGATTCAGGGGGATCCACACACAGACACACGCCCGTACGCCGGGATTCCGGCTGTACACGCGCAGACGACCGAGACGACCGATGGGGTGGGGATGGCCGAGCACCGGCAGTCCAGGAAGCGCAGATACATCACCTGGGGAGTGGCCGGCGCCGCCGTTCTCGCCGGGGCCGGGATCGCCGCGCAGAACTCGATGGCGGCCACCACCTGGCCCGCCCAGAAGACCTACACCGGCCGGGCCTTCGACGCCTGCACCGCACCCTCGCTGGCTGCCATGAAGGCATGGAAGACCGAGGGGTACTACAGCGGCGCCGCCGTCTACATCGGCGGCAAGAACCGTGGCTGCGCCCAGCCCAACCTCACCGCGTCCTGGGTGAAGTCGGTCAACACCCTCGGCTGGAAGCTGATCCCGCTCTACGTCGGCGCCCAGCCGCCCTGCCAGACGAGCAGCAACCCGGAGAAGTTCACCGCCGCCACCGCGGCCTCCCTCGGCGTGAGCAACGCCAATGACGCCGTCGCCAAGGCCGCCGCGCTCGGCATGAAGGCCGGCAGCCCCGTCTACCTCGACATGGAGCCGTACGACATCACGAACAAGGCGTGCAACGACGCCGTGCTGACGTACGTCCGCTCCTTCACCAAGACCCTGCGCGCCAAGACCTACCGGGCCGGCTACTACGGCTTCAGCAGCTCCAGCGCCAAGGCGATCGCCACCGCGACGAACAGGACGGACCTGCCGGGCAACCTCTGGTACGCGCTGTGGGACAAGCAGTACACCACCACCGCGGACTGGCCCTGGGACCCGAAGCTGTACACCAACCACAGCCGCGGCCACCAGTACATGGTCAACAGCAAGGAGACCCGCGGCGGTTACACGATCACCGTGGACCGCAACGCCTGGGACGCTCCGGTAGCCCTCGTGGGCTGACCCTCGTACGGGTGCGGGCGCGGCGGTGCCAGAAGTCCTGGTGAATCGTTGGTCCAATGGGTTGGCCCCAGCCGCCCCACTGCCTAACATCGATCACCGCAAGACTTTGTGCACCGCCGCACAATCTCCTCGGGAGGCTTCCTTGCACCGCCGCCGTCGCACCGCGCTTCTGCTGTCCGCCGCGATCGTCGCGGCGGGCCCCCTCCTCACGGCCTGCGGCAACGAGGCCCACCCCGGAGCGGCGGCCGTCGTCGGCGGCCAGCGGATCACCGTCTCGCAGCTGGAGGGGCGGGTGAACGAGGTGCGCGAGGCCCAGCGCGCCGCCGTCACCGACGACGTCCAGTACGCGCAGGCCATCGCCCGCACCGGCACCCTCGCCCGCGACACCCTGCACGGCATGGTCCTCGACCAGGTGCTGCACCGCGCCGCCCAGGACGCGGGCATCACCGTGAGCCGCAAGGAGGTCCAGGCCATGCGGGCCGGCCTGGAACAGCAGGCGGGCGGCGCGAAGGGCCTGGAGACCACCTGGCTCCAGCAGTACGGCATCCCGCCCCAGCGCCTCGACGAGAACCTCCGCCTCCAGCTGGAGGCCCAGAAGCTCGCCGCGCGGCTCGGCACCGACACCAGCCGGCCCGAGTTCTGGAACGCGCTGTCGAAGGCGTCCACGGAACTCGACGTCGACCTCAACCCGCGCTATGGCGACTGGGACGTCCAGAAGGTCAGCCGCGTCGACGCGAAGACGCCGTGGGTCCGTGACGTGACGACGCCGCCAGAGCTCCCGCAGAGCGCCTGACGGTACGGCGGTCCCGGTCGGCCCCTGGACGACTTCGGACGACTTCGGACGACTTCGAGGGCTGTCGGCGGGTGGGTTACGTTCGGAGCGTGAACGCAACCAGTCCCGAAGGCGGCGCCCCCGGCCGTGTCGTCCTGCTCACCACCAGCCACCGGGTCGCCCCCGGCCTGCTGTCCTGGCCCGCCTGGCAGGCCCTGCGCGAGGCCGACCGTGTCCTGTGCGCGGACGGCGCCCATCCGCAGCTGCCGTATCTGCGCGAGGCCGGTATAGAGGTGGCGGAGACCTCCCCGACCGCCGAGGAGCTGCTCTCCGCCTGCGCCGGCGGCCGCACGGTCGTCGTGGTGGCGACCGGTGAGGGCGAGCCCGCCCTGACGGACGGCCTGGCCCGGCTGGCCGGCTCCGGCCGCGTGTCCATGCCCGACCTGGAGCTGCTCCCCGCCTCCTACGACCTCCCCGGCGCCCGCCTCCTCGACCTCGTCCAGGTCATGGACCGCATCCGCGCCGAATGCCCCTGGTCCTCCCGGCAGACCCACGAGGGCCTGGCCAAGTACGGCATCGAGGAGGCGTACGAACTGGTCGAGGCGATCGAGGACGGCGACCGCGACGCGCTGCGCGAGGAACTCGGCGACGTCCTCCTCCAGGTCGTCTTCCACGCCCGTATCGCCGAGGAGGACGAGGAGGCCCCGTTCTCCGTCGACGACGTGGCCGGCACCATCGTCACCAAGCTCATCCACCGCCACCCGCACGTCTTCGGCGACGCCACCGCGACCACCCCCGAGGAGGTCAAGGAGCACTGGATGCGCACGAAGGCGGTCGAGAAGGGGCGCGAGTCGGTCACCGACGGCATCCCCCTCCACCAGCCGGGCCTCGCCCTGGCCGCGAAGCTCGCCTCGCGAGTCCGCTCGGCCCACCTGGACGTACCGCTCCCGGCATCGGAAGGCCTCGGCTACGACCTCCTGGCCCTGGCGGCCCGAGCCGAGGCGGAGGGCGTCGACCCGGAAGCGGCCCTGCGGGCAGCGGCCCGCACCTACCGAGACGCGATCCGGGCGGCCGAGGGAGTGGGGGAGTAGGGGAGTGGTCTTATACAAAAC
>NZ_JARGEF010000161.1:0-19325 GCF_033794725.1 Streptomyces sp. ID05-39B
GGGGGGGGGGTGGTCGGGTGGGGGTGTGGGTTGCGTCGGGAGGCGGGTGGCCGTCGGGGGGCAGGCGGCCGCCGGGTGGTGGGTTGCGTCGGGGGCAGGTGGCTGGGTGGTGGGGTCCGCCCGGGTGTCGGATGTCTGGTCGGTGACCTCCGCCGGGGACGGATCACCGGGCTGTCGTCGCCGTACGTCCGTGCCGGTTGTCGCGTACGCCCGTGTCGGTACGCCGGGTTGCTCCCGCCGTGGGACGACCAGGGCGGCGCCGACCGGCAGCGTGGTGGGCGTGAAGCTGACCCGCCCGGCGCGCCGGGCCAACCTCGTCGTCCATGTCGCCGCCTCCGCGAGTTGGCTCGGGCTCACGCTCGGGCTGCTCGCGCTCGGTACCGCCGCGGCCACCAGCGGGTCGACGGCGACCGTCGAGGCGTCCGTCCGGGCCATGAAGCTGTTCGCGGACTGGCTGCTGCTGCCGGTCGCCGCGCTCACGCTCCTCAGCGGCCTGGTGCTGTCGCTGGGCACTCCGTGGGGACTCGCGCGGCACCGCTGGGTGTTCACCAAGTTCTGGCTGACGCTGGCCACGACCACCGCGACCGTCCTCGCGCTGCGCCCCGGCGTGAACGCGGCGGTCACCGCCGTGGCCGCGGGCGGGACGCTCCCCGACGCCGGTGACGTCCTGTTCGGGCCGGTCGTGTCCCTGTCCGCCTACCTCTTCATGACCGTCGTCTCGGTCCTCAAGCCCTGGGGGCTCACCCGCCGCGGACGTCGGCTCCGCGAGGCGGAGGCCCGCGGACAGGCGAGGGCGGGGCGCGCCCGTCAGGCTGCCTGACCCTGTGGTGCTGCGTGCGGGCGCCGTCCGCCACCGCCGCGACCCTTCACCGCGCGCACACGCCGGGACGCTGGGATGCTGGAGGGAGCGTTGCCCAAGGCGTGACGAGAAGTGGCGGTGAGCGCCACGGCCGGGCTTGCGGAGGGCGGGCGGTCAGGATCGTCGCGGGCGCAGATCGCGCGGCGCGTGAAGGAACCGATCCCGACCTGCCCCGCCCCGGCCCATGGCCTCCACGCCTGCCCACGGCCGCTGATCATCCACGACACCGAATCGAGGCGACGGTATGAGCGCGACTCACACTTCGCACACCGGGACCGCCAAGCAGCACTGGGCGCAGGGGCTCACGGTCTTCGCCGCAGTGATCCTCATGCTCTCCGGGATCCTGGACATCTTCCGCGGCATCATGGGCATTGCCGAGGACGACGTCTTCGTCACAACCCGCAGCTACGTCTTCGAGTTCGACCTCACCGGCTGGGGCTGGATCCATCTGGCGCTCGGAGTGGTGGCCGTGCTCGTCAGCCTGGGACTCTTCCGGGCATCGATGTGGGCCCGCGTCGCCGGGGTGGCCATCGCGGCACTCATCGTCATCGCCAACTTCCTCTCCCTGCCGTACTACCCGGTGTGGTCCGTCGTGACGATCGCCTTCGCCGGGTTCGTCATCTGGGGGCTGTGCGTGTCGCGGTCGGACACCGCCTCGCTGCGCTAGCGATCCCTGCGCGCGGGCGGCCGTCCGCCGCCCGCGCGCGTCCGAACGGCCAGGAAGGCGGCGCACGATGTGCCGATGGCTCGCCTACTCGGGTACGCCCGTCCTGCTCGAGACGATCCTCTACAAGCCGGCCCATTCACTCATCGACCAGAGCCTGCACTCCCGAATGGGGGTCGAGACGACCAACGGCGACGGCTTCGGGGTCGGCTGGTACAGGCCGGACCTGCGGACCCCGGCGATCGTCCGTGACATCGGCCCGGCGTGGAGCAACCGGAATCTGCGGGAGATCGCCGGCCATGTCCGGTCCCCCCTCTTCTTCGCCCACATCCGCGCCTCGACGGGGTCCGCGGTGCAGCAGACCAACTGCCATCCGTTCCGCCACGACCGCTGGATGTGGATGCACAACGGCGCGATCGCCGAGTTCCACCGCATGCGGCGGGACCTCGCGCTGGCCGTCGACCCGGATCTGTTCCTCGACATGGAG
Source organism: Streptomyces sp. ID05-39B (assembly GCF_033794725.1). NCBI lineage: Bacteria > Bacillati > Actinomycetota > Actinomycetes > Kitasatosporales > Streptomycetaceae > Streptomyces > Streptomyces sp. ID05-39B. The sequence continues at coordinate 2,011 of NZ_JARGEF010000161.1, forward strand.
GGCTCGACGGACTCCGAGATGATGTTCTACCTGGCCCTCACCTTCGGCCTGGAGCAGGACCCGCCGGGCGCCGTGGCCCGCATGGCGGGCCTGGTGGAGCGAACCGGCCATGAGCACGGAGTGGAGTTCCCGCTCCAGATGACGCTCGCCGTGACCGACGGGGAACGGCTGTGGGGCTTCCGCTACTCCAGCCAGAAGGCCTCACGCTCGCTGTTCTACAGCACCCGTGTGGACACCCTGCGGGACCTCCATCCCGACCTGGCGTTCCTTCGGGAGGTTTCCGGCGCGACCCGACTCATCGTCTCCGAGCCCCTCGGTGACCTCCCCGGCGCCTGGAACGCCGTTCCGGAGGGCAGCTGCGGCGTGGTCCAGCCCGAGGGCGACGAGATGTTCTCCTTCGCCCCACGCGAGCCGGCCCTGGCGTGAGCAGGCCGAGAAGAGCCGGCAGTGCACCTGCGGAGTGTGTACGGGACCGCTCCGGCTCGCAGCGCGGCAGCCGCTGGGCCGGCTGACGGGCTGACCGACTGTCGGCCGGCTGCTGAGCGCCGAGCCCTGCGAGGTCCGGCGACCACGTGTCGATGCCAAGACCTCGCTGTCGGCCCTCGTCGGCCCTCGTCGTCCCAGGTCAGCCGTCGGACAAGAACGGGCCTTGCCATCCGAACAGTACCGATATATCGTTGACGCATCGCGATCGATCAGCGACCGACTGAATGGAGTCATGGCGATGCGTACCCACGGATACGAGCGTGGACATGGACAGGACGGCTTCGCCCGGCGCGGCCGGGGTGGCTTCGAGGGCATGCGGGCGGCTTTCGGGCCCTTCGGCCCGGGTGGGCCGGGTGGCCCCGGTGGTCCCGGGGGAGGCTTCGGGCCCGGATTCGGGCCGGGGTTCGGACCGGGGCCCTGGGGCGGTCGAGGCCGGGGCGGACCCAGGGGGAGGGCGCGGCGCGGTGACGTGCGGACCTCGATCCTGGCTCTGCTGAAGGACCGGCCGATGCACGGCTACGAGATGATCCAGGAGATCGCCGAGCGCAGTGGCGGCGCCTGGAAGCCGAGCCCCGGCTCGGTGTACCCCACCCTCCAGCTGCTGGAGGACGAGGGTCTGATCAGCAGTGCGTCGGAGGGCGGCAAGAAGCTGTTCTCGCTCACCGACGCGGGCCGGACGGCGGCCGAGGAGGGTCCTGAGGCCCCTTGGGAGGAAGCCTCCCGCGGGGTCGACTGGGAGGCCCTCGGTGAGATCCGGCAGGCCGGCTTCGGGCTGATGGAGGCCTTCGGGCAGGTCTGGAAGACCGGCAGCAAGGAACAGCGCGAGAAGGCGCTCACCGTCATCAACGACGCCCGCAAGAAGCTGTACCTGATCCTCGCCGACGAGGGCTGACGGCCGTACGGCACGACGAGTGGGGGCGCCCCGCCGAGGATTCGGCGGGGCGCCCTTCCGTCGTCCCGCCCGCTCAGGCCGTCGTCGAGGCCAGCCCGTCCAGTTTGCGCAGGGACTCGGTGAGGGCGGCCGTCGCCGAGTCCTTCAGCTTGCCCGCCATGAGCGACACGGCCGCGCCCGTGAACTCGCCGTCGATCCGCACGTCCGTCGCGTCGCCGTCGGGCGTCAGGGTGTAGCGGGTCACGAGGGCGACCGCCATCGGGCCCTTGCCGCGGATGGCCAGCACCCGCAGAGGTTCGAGTTCCTCCACGGTCCACTCGACCTCGGCCGGGAAGCCCATCAGCTTCATGTTCTCCTGGAAGGTCGCGCCCACTTCCAGCGCCTTCGGGCCGCCCTGGGGGAAGTTGGTGTGGGTGGTGTTCCACTCCCCGTACGCGGACCAGTCCGTGAGCTGTGCCCACACCTTCCCGGCCGGTGCCTGGATGCGTGCCTCCGCGCTGACTTCGGCCATGCGACCACCTCTTCGTGTCCGGCGACTCGGGCTGCGGTCCGCGGAACGTAGCCGCAGCGGCGCGAACATTCAAGGCTGACGAACCGTCAGAAACGCGAGCCGTCGGAAGAGACGCGGACCGTCGGATACGCGGACCGTCAGAAGCAACGGGGACCGTCGGATACGCGGACCGTCAGTCACGCGAACGTCAGAGACGTCGCCCGCTGCCGGACCGGTTCACCCGCTGAATCTCCGCCGCGTCGAACAGGTCCCATGCGCGCGGGAACGGCCCCTCGTCGTGACAGTGCCAGGCCTCCCAGAACAGATCGGCGGGCAGCGCGTCCTCCGGGGCGTACACCCGGTACACGTACTGTCTGCCGTCGACCGCGGCCAGAGCCACCAGCCAGCACCCGCTCTCCATGTCCGTGGGACGTGACGGCGGGCGCCCGCGGTTGCCCCGAGGGCGCGGGACAAGGCGGCGCGCGCCCCTAGGGCGAAAACGGCCTGATCTCATCCCCAAGGAGGAGATTCCGGCCCTCCTCGTCCGCTCTGTGTGGGACGCGAAGATGGTTCCCTCCGGGGATGACCCGGTCGGCCGGGGCTGATGGGGTGGGAGATGTGCCACCCCGTATCCCCCGGCAGCCGGTTCGCGACCACGCGTTCCGGGCCATGGAAGACGACGCCGGGCTCAGTGCCGAGCTGGCGGCGGCGGTCGACGGCGCGCGACGGCGGGCCGTGCGCGACGGGGACCGCCAGATCGACACCGCGCACCTGCTGCACTCCCTCCTGGAGAACGACCCCGAGGCGCGCGCCGCCTTCGACAGCGGTCCGCAGCTCGCCCGCCTCTTCGGCTACCTCGTCCAGCGCAGCATCGGCTACGGCCTGCGCTGGCAGGGCGGCGTGGAGGACTCGGGCGCCGTGCCCGTCGTGACGACCGTCGAGGGCTTCTCGCCGCTCGCCTCCAGCGCGCTGCGGCACGCGCGCGTGCGGGCCGCCGGGCGCCCCGGACCTCACGCCCCGGACGCGGGCCGGCCCGCCCACGGCGACATCGCCCGTGGCGTCGATCTGCTGGCCGCCGTCCTCGCCGACCCGCAGACCCGTGCCGTCGAGGTGCTGGGCCGGGCCGGCATCGACCCCCTCGTCGTGTGCGCCCGCATCGAGGACGGCCTCGCCGGACACGCCGAGGAGGACGACGCGCCCTGACCGGTGCGGCCCGGCTCCTCCCGTCCAGCCGCCGAGACAGGTGTCAACGGGGGTGACGGTCATGTCCTCGCCTGTCATCATGTGCCGGTGCATACGTCTGTGAGCAGTCAGGTCAGTCGCGGAAAGGGCATCGGGCTCTCTCTGGCGATCGGGTCGGCCGTCGCCTTCGGCGGGTCCGGAGTGGCGGCGAAGCCGCTGATCGAGGCGGGACTCGACCCGCTGCACGTGGTGTGGCTGCGGGTGACGGGCGCGGCCCTGGTGATGCTGCCGCTGGCGGTGCGCCACCGCGCGCTGGTGCGCCGCCGTCCCGCGCTGCTCGCCGGGTTCGGACTGCTCGGTGTGGCGGGCGTCCAGGCGTTCTACTTCGCCTCCATCTCCCGCATCCCCGTCGGCGTCGCCCTGCTCGTCGAGTACCTGGCGCCCGCTCTCGTGCTCGGCTGGGTGCGGTTCGTGCAGCGGCGGCCGGTGACGCGGGCCGCCGCGCTCGGTGTGGTCCTCGCGGTGGGCGGGCTCGCCTGCGTGGTCGAGGTCTGGTCGGGGCTCGACTTCGACGCCCTCGGCCTGGCCCTGGCGCTGGCCGCCGCCTGCTGCCAGGTCGGCTACTTCGTCCTCTCCGACCAGGGCAGCGACTCCGGCGACGACGCCCCCGACCCGCTCGGCGTGATCGCCTACGGCCTCCTCGTCGGCGCGGTCGTCCTCACGGTCGTCGCCCGCCCCTGGACCATGGACTGGCCGGTGCTCGCGCGTTCCGCCGCGATGGACGGCACCGACGTCCCGGCCTGGCTGCTGCTCGGCTGGATCGTGCTCATCGCCACGGTCGTCGCCTACGTCACCGGCGTGGTCTCGGTGCGCCGGCTCTCCCCGCAGGTGGCGGGGGTGGTGGCCTGCCTGGAGGCGGTCATCGCGACCGTCCTGGCCTGGGTCCTGCTCGGCGAGCACCTCTCGGCGCCGCAGATCGTCGGGGGCGCGATCGTCCTGCTGGGCGCGTTCATCGCCCAGTCGTCGACCCCAGCCAAGGGCTCCGCGGACCCGGTGGCCGCCGGCAGCCCCGAGCGGGAGCTGTCCGCGCGCGGCACGGCGACCTGAGGCGGGCCCTGCGCGGAGCCGCGCCCGGCGGACGCGCCGGGCGCCGCCGTCGTACGGTCAGAGCGCGGGCCCGCGCCGCAGCAGGTGCTCGCGGGCTGCCGCGTCCCCCGGACCGCCGCGCGCGTCGAGGCCGGCGGCGATGCGCTCCCTGGTCTCGGCGGGCCGGTGGCCGGCGTACTTGAACTTGGCCCGCACGCCGCTCACTTCGAGCCGGATCCCCCGGATCCCGGAGAGCAGACGGCCGTACGGCACCTCGCCCGCCGCGACCCGGGCGGAGCCGCCCTCCGGCTGGAAGTGGCCCATCTGCCGGTTCAGCAGGGCGGCCTTGGCGTCCGGGTCGTCGACCGGGTGGGCCGTGCAGCGCAGTTGGACCGCCGCGTAGAAACTCGTCGGGGTGCCGTGCTCGGGCGGTGCGTCCGGAGGTGCCTGCCAGGGGCCGGGTATGTACGCGTAGTCGTCGACCACGCTCAGCACGACCTCGGGGTCGGCCTCCAGCGCCGCCCACAGGGGGTTGGGCCGGGCGAGGTGGGTGACGGCCTCGCCGCGGTCGGCGTCGTAGGCGAAGTGCAGGGGCTGCACCCACGGTGGGTCGCCGGGCAGGCCGTTGACGGCGAGCTGGCCGAAGTCGCGCACGGCCAGCCAGTGCTGCCACTCGGCGTCGTCGCGGGGCGCGTCCCAGGGGTGGATCAGCATCACAGCGTCCCGAGGTAGGCGGGCAGTGCCGTGCCGGGGAGCAGGTCGGCCTCGGGGAGCGGGGTGCCGTAGCCCTTGCGGAGGGGGACGACGCCGGCCCAGTGGGGGAGTGTGAGGTCCTCGGGCTCCTCGTTCACCCCGCCGGTGCGGGTCTTGGCCGAGACCTCGTTCAGGTCGATGCGGATGACCGCGGTGGCGGCCAGTTCCTTCTTGTTGGCGGGCCGGGAGTCGGCGGCCCGGCCGGGGACGACGTGGTCGACCAGGGCGTCCAGCGCCGCGAGCTTCTCCTCGGGGTCGGTGACGTCGTGGGCGAGGCCGTGCACGACGACCGAGCGGTAGTTGACCGAGTGGTGGAAGGCCGAGCGGGCCAGCACCAGTCCGTCGACATGCGTCACCGTCAGGCACACCGGCAGTCCCGGGTCGGCCTGCCCGGTCATCCGCAGCGGACGCGAACCGGTCGAACCGTGGACGTAGAGCGTCTCGCCGACCCGGCCGTAGAGCGTCGGCAGCACGACCGGCGCGCCGTCGCGGACGAAGCCCAGGTGGCAGACGTAGCCCTCGTCGAGTATCGCGTGCACCAGGTCCTTGTCGTACGACGCCTTCTGTGCGGACCGGGTGGGGACCGTGCGGTCGGTGGGCGTGTAGGCGGGGGGTGACGTCGCCGGCTGTGCGGTCCCCTGCGGTTGTGTGGTCCCCTGCATGGCGTTCTCCATTGCACTAGTGCATAATCGACTTTGTGCTAGGAGAGTATCGGATCACAGGACGGCGCGCAGCCGACATCTCCGCGAGCGTCGAGCAGGCGGTGGGCGCCGGCGAGCTGGCGCCCGGCCAACCGCTGCCCCCGATGCGCGAGCTGGCCGAGCGGCTGGGGGTGAACCCGAACACCGTCGCGGCCGCCTACCGCACCCTGCGTGAGCGCGGGGTGATCGAGACCGACGGCCGGCGGGGCAGCAGAGTGCGGTCCAGGCCGGCCACGACCGGGCGCGAGTTCATCCGCGTGGAGGTTCCGGCGGGGGTGCGGGACGCCTCGGCGGGCAACCCGGACACCGCGCTGCTGCCCGCGCTCGGGCCGGCCTTCGCCTGGGCCGCCGAGCAGGGCGACCGGGAACCGGTCCTGTACGGACACGATCCCGTCGAGCCCGAACTCGCGCGGGCGGCCCGCGCCGAGCTGGACGCCGACGGGGTGCCGGCCGGGCCGGTGGCCGTCACCTCCGGCTCGCTGGACGCCATCGAGCGAGTGCTCGCCGCACACCTCAAGCCCGGCGACACGGTGGCCCTGGAGGACCCCGGCTGGGGCTCGCTCCTCGACCTCGTCCCGGCGCTGGGGCTGCGCACGGTCCCGGTCGGCGTCGACGACGACGGGCCCCTGCCGCAGGACGTGGAACGGGCCCTGGAGAGCGGCGCCCGCGCCCTCATCGTGACCGACCGTGCGCAGAACCCGACCGGCGCCGCGGTGGGCGCCGCACGCGCGCGCGCCCTGCGGGCCGTGCTGCGCCGGCACCCCGGCACCCTGCTCATCGAGGACGACCACGGTCACCGGATCGTCGACCTGCCCCTGCACCCCCTCGCGGGAGTCACCCGGCACTGGGCCTTCGTCCGCTCGGTCGCCAAGGCCTACGGCCCCGACCTGCGGCTCGCCGTCCTCACCGGCGACGAGGTCACCCTCGACCGGGTCCGTGGACGACAGCGCCTCGGGCCCGGCTGGGTCAGCCGGATCACCCAGCGGGCGGTGGCGCGGCTGTGGACCGACGGCGCGGTGGACACCCCAGCGGTCGCGCGGGCGTACCGGACGCGCCGGGACTCACTGATCGCCGCACTGGCCGAGCGGGGGGTCGAGGCGCGTGGCCGCAGCGGGATGAACGTGTGGATTCCGGTGCCCGACGAGACCGGGGCGGTGGCCCGGCTGCTGCACGCGGGGTGGGCGGTCGCCCCCGGCGCCCGGTTCCGGCTCGGGGCCCCGCCCGGCATCCGGATCACCGTCTCGACGCTGGCGCAGGACGAGGTGGGGGCACTGGCGGACGCGGTGGCCTCAGCGGTGCGGGTGGGAGGCGGAAGGGGGTTCGTGTAGCGGGGGACACGGGGTTCGGGCGGCTGGACGGGGACATGAGGTTCGGGCGCTGGACGGGGATACGGGGTCCGGCGGCCTCGGTGATCGGCCCGCGCCCCTCTTCCGGTGTGCCGCCGGCCCGTGGCTACGCCTTGCGCCGGGCCTGGGTCAGTGCCGCTCCGGCCAGGACGATCACCGCTCCCACCGGTGTCGACCAGGTCAGGGACTCGCCGAGCAGGGCCACGCCCGCGGCTGTCGCGATGACCGGGATGAAGTACGTGACCATCTGGGCCGTCGTCGGACCGACCTCGGTGACCAGGCCGTACTGGATGAGCAGGGCGAGGCCGGTGCCCAGGGCGCCCAGGGCGGCGATCGCCAGCAGCGGCAGGAGCGGGAAGCGGGTCGGGAACGTGGTGAACGCCGGCGTGACGACCGCGAGTTGGAGCGTGGCGAGGAACAGCTGCGCGCCGGTCATCGACAGGGCCGAGCCGCCGCTTCCGGCCAGGGTGCGGCGTACGTAGATCCAGCCGATCGGGTAGCTCAGCGATGCCAGCAGGGCCAGGGTCGTGCCGCGGGCGTCCAGTCCGCTGAAGCCCTGCCAGGCGCCGAGGACCGTCAGCACGCCGAGGAAGCCGAGGCCCAGGCCCGCGACCCTGACCCGGGTGGGCCGGTCCTCCGAGAGGGCCACCAGCGACAGGGCCATGCCCCACAGCGGCGAGGTGGCGTTGCAGATGCCCGCCAGGGTGGACGGGATCGTCAGTTCCGCGTAGGCGAACAGGGAGAACGGCAGCGCGTTCAGCAGCAGGGCGGCGACGGTCAGATGGGCCCAGGTGCGTGCCCCGCGCGGCAGCCGCTCCCGCCTGACCGCGATCGCGACCGCCAGCACCGCCGTCCCGAACGCCAGCCGGCCGAGCGTGACCTGGAACGGCGCGTAGCTCTGCGTGCCCACCTTGATGAGCAGGAAGCTGAAGCCCCAGATCAGCGAGAGGAGCCCGAAGCGCAGGCGCCAGTCGAGAGCGCGACGGGGGCCGGTCGACGGCCCGGTGGCCACGGAGGCGGAACCGGTGGAGGGGGTGGCTGAGGCGGCGGCGGTGGTCATGGTCATCACCGTCCCCGAGAAACACCTCGTAGCACAAGCGAGAATGTGCGAGCAATACCTCGTAGCAACGCTTAGACGTCTCGTAGCATCGCTTCCATGTTGAACCTGGAGCGCCTGCGCACCCTCGACGCCCTCGCCCGGCACGGCTCGGTCAGCGGCGCCGCCGCGGGGCTGCACATCACCACCTCGGCGGTCTCGCAGCAGATGGCCAAGCTGGAGCGGGAGGTCGGCCAGCAACTCCTCGCCAAGAACGGGCGCGGCGTACGGCTCACGGACGCGGGCCGGCTGCTCGCCGATCACGCGGCCCGCATCCTCTCGCACGTCGAGCTGGCCCAGTCCGACCTGGAGGCCCAGCGCGGGCAGGTGGTGGGGGAGCTGAGGCTGTCTGCGTTCCCGACCGCCGCGCGCGGGCTGTTCCCCGTCGCGCTCGCCGGTCTGCGCGAGGAGCACCCCGGGCTGCGTGTGCGCTCCTGCGAACTGGAGCCGGAGCACGGCATCGCCGGGGTGATCCGCGGCGACCTCGACCTCGCCGTCGTCCTGGACTGGTACAACAAGCCGATGCCGGTGCCGGACGGGCTGGTCAAGGCGCCCATCCTGGACGATCCCGCCGACGTGGCGATGCCGGCCGGGCATCCGCTCGCGGGCCGGGACGAGGTGGACCTCGGGGAGTTCGCCGGGGACGAGTGGATCACCTGGGGCGACGGCGAGTTCTGTCACGAGTGGCTGATGTTCACGCTCCGCTCGCGGGGCGTCGAGCCGATCGTCGGCCACCGCGCGGCCGAGACGCACACTCAACTCGGTCTGGTCGCCGCGGGCTTGGGCGTGTGCATCGCCCCGCTGCTCGGGCGGCACCCGGTGCCCGAGGGGATCGTCATCGTCCCGCTCCGGCAGCGGCTGCGGCGGCACGTCTACGCCGTGTGGCGGGCGGACGCCGACCGCCGCCCCTCGATCAGGGCGGCGGTCGGGGCGCTGAAGTCGGCCGCGGACAACGTCGGTTGAGCCGGCGGACCGCGTCGGCCGGCGCCGGCCCGAGTGCCTACACCTCGCCCAGCTTGCGGAAGTCCCAGGACACGATCTTCTCCGGACGCAGCCGCGCCCACGCGTGCCGTCCGTCGTGCGGCATGGCGTCCAGACCGAAGTTCTTGCGGGCGAACAGCGTTTCCACCGAGTCCAGTTCGGCGCACAGCTCGCCGGTGCGCGGGACCTCGCCCACGAACTCCACGGTGCCGGACAGCTCCACGCCGCGCAGCGAGTCGTACTCCTCACCCGTGTCGATCACGATCGCGACCCGCCGGTCCCGGCGCAGGTCGCTCCAGCGTCTGCTGCGCACCACGGAGTACAGCCACAGCGCCGAGCCGTCCCACAGGAACCACAGGGCGCTCACGTGCGGGGCGCCGTCGGCGGACACGGTGGCCACCCGGCAGGTGCGCTGGGTGGTGAGGAACGCGCTCACCTCGCCCGGCGACATCATGATCTTCCGGCCCCTGCGCTGCGTGACGGTCATCCAGCCCTCTTCTCTTCGCTTCTCGCACGTCGTGCCAGATGATTTCTGACAGCACGTCAAAAAAGGACGGCCCGGACAGGATGAGTCTTCTTCCCTGCTCGCGCAACGGTGGCTATCCTCGGCCGACTCGACCCGCGTCGGTCCCCAGGGGGAGCCATGTCCTCGTCCCGGCAACTCGGTGAACTGCTCGATCCCCGCCACACCGTCCTGCTCACGGTGGAGTGCCAGCGGGGCGTCGTGGGCCCGGACGCCGCCCTGCCCGAACTCGCCCTCGCGGCACGCTCGTCGGGCGCCCTCGCCAACGTCGCCCGGCTGGTGGCCGGCGCGCACGAGGGCGGCGTCCAGGTGATCCACGCCCTCGCCGAACGCCGCCCCGACGGCCGGGGGGCGAACCGCAACGCGCGCCTGTTCCGCGCCGCCGAACGCCTCCCGGTCCGGCAGCTGACCGGCACCGCGGCCGTCCAGGTCGCGCCCCCGATCGAGGTCACGGACGCGGACCTCGTCGTACGGCGGCTGCACGGTCTGTCGCCGATCCAGGGCACCGACGTGGACGCCCTGCTGCGCAACCTCGGCTGCCGCACGCTGGTCGTCGCCGGTGTCTCCGCCAACGTGGCGATCCCCAACGCCGTCTTCGACGCCGTCAACCGCGGTTACACGGCCGTCGTCCCGGCCGACGCCGTCGCGGGGGTGCCGTCGGACTACACCCCCGCGATGATCCGCCACACCCTCGCGCTGGTCGCCACGGTCGCGACCACGGACGAGGTCCTGGCGTGCTTCGCACGGCCGGGCAAACGTCTCAGGCCAGAGTGATCGAGTCACCGCTCACGGTGATCTGCACCGCGGGCAGTGGCTTCGTCGCCGGGCCGCTCTTCACACTGCCGTCGGTGACGGAGAAGTTGCTGTTGTGGCAGGGACAGTTGATGACCCCGTCGGCGATGCTCTTGACCGCGCAGCCCGAGTGGGTGCACACCGCCGAGTACGCCTTGAACTCACCCGCAGTCGGCTGCACCACGACCACCTTCTGGTCGTCGAAGACCTTCCCGCCGCCCTCGGGGATGTCCGCGGTCGTCGTCAGGGCCGCACCCGCCGCGGCCCCGCCGCCGGTGCTCGCGGACGCGGAACCGCCGGCCGCGGAACCGCCGGTCGCGCCCGCGGAACCGGATGTATCGGCCGGAGCCGACGAGTCGTCGTCGGAGCCTGCGCACGCGGTCAGCGCGACGGCGAGCCCGGCGACCCCGGCGGCCGCCACGACCGTGCGGCGGGCGGGTCCCGAGGTGGACTGGAACGATGCGCTGGTCATGCTGGGTTCCCTTCGGGGGAGGTCTGATGATCTGCCGAGAGGTACGGGTCCCGGGCGCCGCCTGTTCAGCGGCCGTCGAGCCCGTTCGGACAGTGTCGAGATCTTGACCCGTTCGAGGTCAGCTGGGCGTAAGCCACAGCTGTCGCGGAGCTGTCGGTCCGTCGCCGAGGGTCCTCACGACCCCAGTAGCCTGGGGCGATGCTCAAGGAAGTCATCGCGACCCGATTCATCACGCCCCTGCGTGAGGGCGGCTCGCTGCCGGGTCTCGTCGAGGCCGACGACCTCGCCGCCTACGTCCTGAAGTTCACCGGCGCCGGGCAGGGCCGCAAGACGCTCGTCGCGGAGGTCGTCTGCGGCGAACTCGCCCGTCGCCTGGGCCTGAGGGTCCCGCGCCTGGTCACCGTGGAGCTGGACTCCGTGCTGGGTCTCGGCGAACCCGACCAGCAGGTGCAGGACCTGCTCAGGTCCAGCGGCGGCACCAACCTCGGCATGGACTTCCTGTCCGGAGCCCTCGGCTTCGACCCGCTCGCCTTCCCGGTCGACCGCGCGGAGGCCGGGCGGATCGTCTGGTTCGACGCGCTGATCAACAACGTCGACCGCTCCTGGCGCAACCCCAACCTGCTGATGCACCGCGGCGACCTGTGGCTCATCGACCACGGCGCCACCATGATCTGGCACCACAACTGGCCCTCCGCCGAGGCCTCCGCGGCCCGCCCCTACGACGCCTCGGACCACGCACTGGCCCGGTTCCGCCCGGACATCGCGGCCGCCGCGGCCGGGCTGGCCCCCCGGATCACTCCCGGCCTCCTCGACGAGGTCACCGCCGAGATCCCCGACGCCTGGCTGACCGACGAGCCCGGCTTCGACACCCCGGACGCGCTCCGGCGTGCCTACGCGGCACCCCTCCTCGCGCGCGCCGCCGTCATCCACGAACGCATCAAGGGGGCCGAGTGAACGAGCGCCACATCATCAGGCCGAGCGAGGCCAACGAGCGGGACGTCTACGAGTACGCCCTGCTGCGGATCGTGCCCCGCGTCGAACGCGGCGAGTGCATCAACGCCGGCGTGCTCGTCTACTGCCGCGCCCAGGGATACGTCGGGGCCCGCACCCACCTCGACGAGGCCCGGCTGCTGGCGCTGGACCCGGCGGCGGACGTGGCCGCGGTGCGTGCCGCACTGCGCGCCGTGGAGGACGTGTGCGGGGGCGGCGAGCGGGCCGGACAGGCGGCCCAGGACGACGCCGGGCGGCGCTTCCGCTGGCTGATCGCGCCCCGCTCCACGGTCGTCCAGCCGGGGCCCGTGCACACCGGGCTCACCACCGATCCGGCGGCCGAGACGGGCCGTCTGCTGGACCTCCTGGTGAGATGAGGGGCCGGGTGATGAATCACACCGCCCTCGTGTGGCGTTGACACCGGGTGCCAAGGCTTCTAGCGTCACGTCTGCCGAAGGTACTAAGCGGTCGCTCACCGAGTCGACGGTGATCAGGGCGGTCGCTCACCACACGGACGTACATTCTCGAGGGCGAGGAGAAGCAGCAATGTCCACCACAGAGCAGCGGGTCGCAGTAGTCACGGGCGCGGCGCGCGGCATCGGTGCCGCCACCGCCGTACGGCTGGCCGAAGAGGGCCGCGCGGTCGCGGTGATCGACCTCGACGAGGCAGCCTGCAAGGACACCGTCGAGAAGATCACCGCGGCGGGCGGCCGGGCGATCGCGGTCGGCGCCGACGTCTCCGACGAGGCCCAGGTCGAGGCGGCCGTCGCGCGCGTCGTCGCGGAGCTGGGCGCCCCCACGATCCTCGTCAACAACGCGGGAGTGCTCCGCGACAACCTGCTGTTCAAGATGAGCGCCTCCGACTGGGACACGGTGCTCAACGTGCACCTGCGCGGCTCGTTCCTGGTGACCAAGGCGGTCCAGAAGCACATGGTCGACGCCGGCTTCGGCCGGATCGTCAACCTCTCCTCGTCCTCCGCGCTCGGCAACCGGGGCCAGGCCAACTACTCCGCCGCCAAGGCCGGGCTCCAGGGCTTCACCAAGACCCTCGCCTTCGAGCTGGGCAAGTTCGGCATCACCGCCAACGCCGTCGCACCAGGCTTCATCGCCACCGACATGACGGCCGCCACAGCCGCCCGCATCGGCATGGGCTTCGAGGAGTTCAAGGCCGCCGCCGCCACCCAGATCCCGGTGGCGCGCGTGGGAGTGCCCGACGACATCGCCAACGCGATCGCGTTCTTCACGGGCGAGGCCGCCGGCTTCGTCTCCGGCCAGGTGCTGTACGTCGCCGGCGGACCGCTCAACTAGACCAGGGATCACGGACATGACTGAACTGCCCCCGCTCTCCGGCAAGGTCGCCCTCATCACGGGCGGCAGCCGTGGCATCGGCTACGGCGTCGCCGAGGCGCTCGTCGCCCGCGGCGACCGCGTCTGCATCACCGGCCGGGGCGAGGACGCCCTCAAGGAGGCCGTCGGCAAGCTCGGCGCCGACCGCGCCATCGCCGTCGCCGGCAAGGCCGCCGACGAGGCCCACCAGGCGACGGCCGTCGAGCGCACGATGGAGGCCTTCGGCCGCGTCGACTACCTCGTCAACAACGCCGGTACGAACCCGGTGTTCGGGCCGATCGCCGACCTCGACCTGGGCGTGGCCCGCAAGGTGTTCGAGACCAACGTCATCTCGGCGCTCGGCTTCGCCCAGCGCACCTGGCACGCCTGGCAGAAGGACAACGGCGGCGCGATCGTCAACATCGCCTCCGTCGCGGGCCTGGCCCCCTCGCCGTTCATCGGCGCCTACGGCGTCAGCAAGGCCGCGATGATCAACCTGACCCAGCAGCTGGCGCACGAGTTCGCGCCGCGGGTACGGGTCAACGCCATCGCCCCGGCCGTGGTGAAGACCAAGTTCGCGCAGGCCCTGTACGAGGGCCGGGAGGCCGAGGCGGCCGCCGCCTACCCGCTGGCCCGGCTGGGCGTGCCCTCCGACATCGGGGGCGCCGCCGCGTTCCTCACCTCGGAGCAGTCGGACTGGGTCACCGGTCAGACGCTCGTCGTCGACGGCGGCATGTTCCTCAACGCGGGCGTGGCCTGACATCACCCTGCCGTGGACGGGACACGGGCGCCGCTTCCGACAACCGGAGGCGGCGCCCGTCTCGTCGTCACAGCCGTCGCTCAGGGTCATGACAACGTCGTCACCGCTGAAGTGATCAAGAAACGTGACACAGGGGGCGGGTTCAGGCGGCGTGTCGCTGCGGTATGGTCTGCCAACCCTTGGCATGGCAGATCGAGGAGCGTGCGCGTGTTCAACCGGAACCGATCCTTGCAGCAGGTCGCGGCGATCGTGTCCATATCCCTGGTGGCCGGATGCAGCCTCCTGGGAGAGGAAGGCTCCGACGATGCCGGGCCGATCGTCGTGGGCACCACCAGCGCTCCCAGCACGCTGGACCCGGCCGCCGCCTGGGACGGATCCTGGGAGCTGTTCCGCAACGTCTACCAGACGCTGCTGTCGTACCCCAACGGCGCGACGGAGCCGAAGGCCGACGCGGCCAGCTGCGACTTCAGCGACAACACCAGCCGGACGTACCGGTGCAAACTGCGCGAGGGACTCGCCTTCTCCAACGGGGACAAGCTCGACGCGCAGGCCGTGAAGCACACCTTCGACCGGATCCTGGCGATCAACGCGCCCACCGGCCCCGCGGGACTGCTCGGCAGCCTCGACAAGGTCGAGACCGTCGGCGACCGCGAGATCGTCTTCCGGCTCAACAAGCCCGACGCCACCTTCCCCTTCGTGCTCGCCACCCCCGGTATGTCGCTGGTCGCCCCCGACGACTACCCGGCCAAGGCGCTCCGCGAGGACACCGACGGCGTGGTGGGCTCCGGGCCGTACACGCTGAAGAACTTCAAGGAGAACGACCGGGCGGAACTCGTCCGCAACGACCGCTACGAGGGCTCCGCGGACCGCAAGAACGACGCGGTGACCATCCGCTACTTCCAGGACTCCGGCGCGATGGTCGAGGCCCTGCGGGGCAAGCAGATCGACATCACCTACCAGGGCCTCGCCGCCGACGACATCGTCACCCTGGAGAGCAAGGGTGAGAAGAACAAGGGGCTCCAGCTCGTCGAGGGCGACGCCAGCAACATCAACTACCTGGTGTTCAACCCCAAGGACCCGTGGTCCGAGAAGATCGCCGTACGCCGGGCCGTCGCCCAGGTCATCGACCGGGCCGCGATCGCGCACAAGGTCTACAAGGGCACCGTCGACCCGCTGTACTCGATGGTCCCCAAGGGGCTGACCGGCCACACCACCGCCTTCTTCGACGACTTCGGCGACCCCGACCCGGACAAGGCCCGCGCGATCCTCGCCGAGGACGGCATCACCGACCCGGTGCCGCTCACCCTCTGGTACACCACCGACCGCTACGGCTCCGACACCGCCCTGGAGTTCAAGGAGATCAAGGCCCAGCTGGATGCCTCGGGCCTGTTCGAGGTCACCCTCAAGAGCCGCCCCTGGAAGACCTACGTGGTGGGCTACCAGAAGGGCGAGTACCCGGTCTTCGGACGCGGCTGGGCCCCCGACTTCCCCGACGCCGACAACTTCATCGCCCCCTTCGTCGGTGAGCAGAACGCGCTCGGCACGCCCTACCCGGCGAAGGAGATCACCCAGGTGCTGCTGCCCCGCTCCCGCGAGAAGAGCGACCGCGCCAACGTGGTGAAGGACTTCCAGGAGGCCCAGCGGATCCTCGTGGAAGACGCCCGGCTGCTGCCGCTGTGGCAGGGCAAGCAGTACATCGCCGCCAACGAGGACGTCTCCGGCGGGGAGCGGGCCCTGGACCCGTCGACGATCATGATGGTGTGGGAGCTGTCCCGCAAGACCAGCTGGTAGGCGGACCGAGGCCCCCGCTGTCAGTGGTCACCTGTAGGTTCTGGCCTGGAAGTGACCGCACGACGGAGGACGTTGACGTGACCGACATCGCCATGCTGCCCGAGACCTGGCGCGGGGTCCTGGGCGACGAGCTTGCGCAGCCCTACTTCAAGGAGCTGACGGAGTTCGTCGAGGAGGAGCGAGCGAAGGGTCCCGTCTACCCTCCGCGCGAGGAGGTCTTCGCCGCGCTCGACGCGACGCCGTACGAGCGGGTGAAGGTCCTGATCCTCGGCCAGGACCCGTACCACGGCGAGGGTCAGGGGCACGGCCTGTGCTTCTCGGTGCGGCCCGGGGTGAAGATCCCGCCCTCGCTGCGCAACATCTACAAGGAGATGCACGCCGAGTTGGACACGCCCGTCCCGGACAACGGCTATCTGATGCCGTGGGCCCAGCAGGGCGTGCTGCTGCTCAACGCGGTCCTCACGGTCCGGGCCGGCGAGGCCAACTCGCACAAGGGCAAGGGCTGGGAGAGGTTCACCGACGCGGTGATCCGCGCGGTGGCCGAGCGGCCCGACCCGGCGGTCTTCGTCCTGTGGGGCAACTACGCGCAGAAGAAGCTGCCCCTGATCGACGAGACCCGGCACGTCGTGGTGAAGGGCGCGCATCCCTCCCCGCTGTCGGCGAAGAAGTTCTTCGGCTCCCGCCCGTTCACGCAGATCAACGAGGCGGTCGCCCGGCAGGGCCACGAGCCGATCGACTGGACGGTCCCGAACCTGGGCTGACGCTCACCCGACCGGACTCTCACCGGGCCACTCCCTCGCCGGGGCGGCCCGGTGCCGCCTGACCGGGATCCCCGGTGCCTGCGGTTAGCGTCGTCGCAACAACGCAAGGAGGGCTCGTGGCGGAGCATCGGCAGGAACAGTCGGCACAGGACGCCGTACTGACCCGGATCGGGCAACTCGTGATGCTGCACCACGGGGGAGACCGGGAGGAGGCCCGGCGCCGCCTGCTGGAGCTGTGGACGGAGCTCGGCGAGGACGGTGACCCGCTGCACCGCTGCACGGTCGCCCACTACCTCGCCGACACCCAGGACGACCCGTTCGACGAGCTGGC
The DNA here is from genome assembly GCF_033794725.1 of Streptomyces sp. ID05-39B. Classification (NCBI taxonomy): domain Bacteria; kingdom Bacillati; phylum Actinomycetota; class Actinomycetes; order Kitasatosporales; family Streptomycetaceae; genus Streptomyces; species Streptomyces sp. ID05-39B. The sequence goes on from NZ_JARGEF010000161.1 coordinate 18,770, forward strand.
CTGGGACCTGCGGGCGCTGACCGCGGCGGAGGAGCACGAGCGGGCACCCGCGGTGCGGGCCCTGTATCCCTCGCTCCACCTCAACCTCGCCGCGGACTACGTCAAACTCGGCCGCACCGAAGCCGCCCGCACCCATGTGCGCAAGGCGCGCAGATCGGCCCGGGGGCTGGGCGACGACACCTACGGCGACGGTGTGCGGGCGGCCATCAGCCGGATGGAGCTGCGGCTGGGGGAGGGCGGGCTGGACCACCTCCGCTCCGAGTAGCGGAGCGCCGAGGTGCCCTGCAGCCGTCCGGGGTTGCGAGGTTGCGCAGTTCGCCACCGCCGCGCGCGCGGAGGAGCGCACCGGCGGTCGGGGCGCGCTGAACTTCCAGGGTGCGTCAACGCCCGTACGTGCTTTCGCAGATCACGGCCTCGGGGCTGCCCGCCCGCCAGCCCCCGTACTTCTTGCCGAGGGCGCACACATCGGTGTGACCGCGTACCTCGTCCCTCGCGTCGGGGATCTCGACGCGGGGCCGCGCGGCGCCGTGCCGTTCCGGCCGGGCGGGGCCGGGGT